>JBNJGH010000030.1:0-31824 GCA_051747585.1 Candidatus Rifleibacteriota bacterium | reverse complement strand
CTCGAGTAAAAGAACAATTCAGAGTTCAATTCATATTTTTCATTGCGGTCAGCCCCTGAGGCCATAATATTCTTAACAAATTCTGAACGAACAAAGCTTTTCTCGATAAAGCCCTCAGGAATATGCACAACGACTGATCTTGTTTTATCTTTTACATCAATGGTCGCTGAAAGAAAATACATGTGGTAATCTTGAAAGCAGTAGTATCGGAGATGACTCGGTCTCGAAAGATCCAGAAACGCGCCAACTACGTTCAGCACACCTTTCATTTCATCATCTATAACAGCTTTAAGTGCAGAGCGCTTCGACTTTTTCATATCATTTTCAAGTTCAACCAATTTTCTCAGCGAGTACTTCAATGCATTTTTTAAAGCAGGATGAATGTCTTCCCAGTTGCTCGCCAGAAAATCTCCTTCAGCATCGCCAACAATATAATGTTTGATTAAATCAGCCTCTACAGCTTTTGCAAGGCCGTCTTCAACCTGTTTGAGGTTTTGGGCATCACTGCCGATAAATTCCTTCAAATCCTTGAAGACCTCATTTTCCATCAACCTGGGAGCGTCTTTATACCTTAATTCCAGCGCCTCTATTCCTTCCTCCATCTGGGCATAGGCGGTTTCGTATAGCCGCTTCTCTTCATGAGCCAGAAATGTTCTACCTATACTTACCAAACTCAAAACCGGCAAAAGTATGGAAATCAAAAATAAACCTGCAATACGCTTTTTAAGAGTAAAATCACTTTTACGTTTCTTAAGCAGTCTATAAGCTAACCAGAGTGAAATTAACAATAATGACAAGACCGCTATTTTCAATAAAATCAGCTGTCTGTTCCTTATAGATTTAAGCTGACTCAGGTCTACTACAGAAAAAACTCTTATGGTAGAATCCTGACTCAACAAACTGGCTTTTGCCATATAATTGTCAAACTCGAAAATCTTATCAGTACGGTTAATATATGCCTTAACCAGGCTTCTGGTAATGCCGGGATATCTAATACTTTTTTCAATATATAAAGGAGATTTATCTGATAAATTCAGGGCAAGGACTGGATAAGGCAAAGTATTTTCCATACGTGAACGTCTTTTTAATAAGCGTAAAAGCCAGAAATTTTCGGGGAGAGCATCTTCAAATACCATTGCCATAGCTCCGCCTCTGATGCGCTCGGGTATGTTTTCATACTGGTAAGAAGCCACATCTATATCCCAGACGATCATGCAGTTGCGATCAAACCATTGTGCGTCTATAGGATTGTTGCGAGCAGAGTTGAGGTGCTCGACCTTGGTATTTTCACCCAACGCTTTTTGCAATATATAAAGAGAAGGTCCCATTTTCCCTTTAAAATGTTTTCTTTCTTTTAGCGCAGCGTTGTTGCCCAAAACATTGAATTTGCTCATAAGGTGAAGAAAAAGCCCATGCCAGGCTCTTTTACCCTCAACAATATTTTTGCTTTTTACCGGAATTATGTCTGCTTTTTCATTCCAGAATATCCATTTAAAAGCTTTTGGATAACGCCGGTTAATTTCATCTATAAGAGTTGCAAGAACCTCTGGAGAGCGGGCAAGAAGCTTTTTTTCTCGAAATAGAGTGGAAAAAAAATCGTTAAATTGGTAAGCATCTTTTGCAAGCAAAGGCAGCTTTGCAGACTGGCGATTTAATTCCTGCTTGAGAATATCTTTTTGTGCTTTATACTGCTCTACGACCATATTGCGGACGGCAAAATAAGAAACAGCCAGAGGCAATAAAACAATAGCGAAATAAATAAAAATATTTCGCACAGAAAAAAAACTATGTTCTTTTGCCTTGTTCATGGCTAAAATATTGTACATTAAATATAGTAAGTTGCAACAATTCTATATAACGACCAGTAATTTTTCATTTGTTTGTAGAAACCGTTTCAAGGCATTTAGATTGCTTCGCGTTGCTCGCAATGACAGTCCTGAATTGTCATTGCGAGGAGTTCTGCGGAGCAGAACGACGAAGCAATCTTTGATATGATAAAATTTAGTTCATAGCAAAGAACACAAAGATATCTGGAAACTTGCTAATATTGCTAAATGGATAATTTCTGTATAATAGAAATAAAATTCTTTGAGGAGGAATTTATAATGAGCGATAATACCGACTATAGTCCGGAAGAGTGGCGCGATCTGACTGTGCTTGCGGGTATAGGCATTGGAAGAAAAGTTTTAAAAAAAGCTAACACTTTTACGATCAGAAAAATTTTTTCAACAGTAAAAGAAGCCTTTTCTTACCAGCAAACTCTGGGAAAATTGGAGCAAAAATACCCTGACAACCAGTTGATTGCTGATATTATAAAGGGGCTTCAGAAAGAAAAAGAGAACAATGCCTTTAACAACAAAAGTGAACTTATGAATGACGTTAAGTTTTTTGAACCTCTTATAGACAGGGTAAATGATGCATTAAAAGAAAAATCGAACGAAAAAGAAGCCGGAGAATATCGCGCTTTTGTTTATGAACTTTCCTGTGAAGTTTGCAAAGCAGCAGGCGGTGGTTTTCTCGGGTTAAGTTCAGAAATCGACGCAGAAGAAGCCCAGTTTTTAAAAAAATTAAAAGCAGCTTTGCTTGAAAATCAAGGATAAAATTATTTTTAGCGATTCATTGATCCCTTATTGTAACCCTCCAAATCTAGGGTTACATGGCGGTAGCCAAGATTTTTAATTTCACAAACAACTGTTTTAATCTTTTCAAGTGCCTGATCGAGCTCATCACAACCTACTTCTATTCTGGCAATATCATTGTGATGCCGCAACCTGAAAAATCTCAGCCCTGCTTTTCTTAAAAGCTTCTCACCTTGCTCAATCTGCTCGAGCTTCTTTTTTTCTATTGTTTCGTGGGTAACGATTCTGGTGGCCAGGCAGCTTTGCGCAGGTCTTATCAGTTCTGCGGCACCAAGCTGCTTCAACCCCTTTGCGACAAGCTCCTTGCTAAAACCACAGTCTTTAAGCGGGCTTTTAATTTTTAACTCTTTAAGTGCTTTTTTGCCCGGTCGATAATCATTATCATCATCGGTAACCGAGCCATCACACAAAACCGCGCTCCCTGCTTCCTCAAGCAGTCGACTGAAAATTGCCTTTTTGCAATGATAGCAACGATTTATATCGTTGCAGCAAACCATCGCATTTGTAAGAACGTCTATTCGTATTTCTTTTAAATTAAGCTTATTTTTTTCCGCAATAGAGCGAGCGATATTTAACTCACTCTGGGCCATGAACTCTGAATTCACAAGCAAAGCCCTGTAATTATCAGGCATTACCTTCCGGGCCATAAGCGTCAAGAATGTGCTGTCCATACCGCCTGAGAATGCTACTGCAACATTCTCGTGATCAAGAAGATATTTTTCTAATTTTTTTAACTGCTGAAACATTTTATCTAAAACTCAACAACCAGCTATTATAGGCATCCATAAGATCAAACAACGGGTCTAATCCACAATAAAAAATAAAAATAAAAGCAATACAAAGATACGGCCCAAATGGGATCATGTGAGAAAGAGGTTGATATTTGGTTCCGTAGCGAATCTTGCGGTAAATAATACCAGCAATACCAAAAAATGCCCCTAAGAAGCTGGCAACAATAATGGTTCCCAGCACGACCTTCCAGCCGGTCCAGGCACCGATGGCCGCCAACAACTTAACGTCACCGCCACCCATGCCTTCTTTTTTAAGAAGAAGCAGGGCTATCCAGCCAAGTAACCATAAAAAACCGCCGCCAGCAAGGAAACCAATGAGCGAACTTTTAAAATCAATAAAATATGAGGGCTCAGCATAGCCTGCGTTAACCCACAAGGTAACAACTGCCGCATAAACAAGGCCTGTCCAGCAACCATTTATCGACAGGGTATCGGGAATAATAAGGTAGCGTATGTCGACTATGGTTATAATCAGACAGCTGACCGAGAAAAGCCATGAAATAAAAGCCTTGATCGAAAAACCGAAAAAATAAACTGAAAGGCCGGCAACGATTGCAGAAAAAGCAATATAAAGTCGATCCTGAGTTCGACCGGCATTATAGCAACCGCGACGTTTACCACCTTCGCAATCAGCACAATCCAGATAATCGCAATGAAATTCTTCATGTCCTGGCCATGCGCGAATTGCCCAGCCGATTCTTTTGCCGGCAAATGCTGCTATAACTGCTGCAATTAATGCAAAGTGAATTTGCAGGTGCTCCAAAATTTTCTCCTATTTTATCCAGTTGTTCTTTTTAAAAATACGACCGAGCATTTTAAATACAAGCTTTGCCGCCATAAAATCCGGTGCGATGTTGCCCGAAATTGGACAAAGCTCAACCACATCAAAGCCTACCACATTTTTTTCATCGATAACCCTGTTTAATAACTTCAAACTTTGATACCACAGCAGGCCTCCGGGTTCGGGGGTGCCGACCGCAGGCATAATTGAAGGGTCGAAAGCGTCCAGGTCTATGGTTATATAAAGGTTATCATTAAGCCTTTCAAGGACTTTATCCATCCAGCTATCGTCATTCCCGGCAAAAATTTCGTGGGCCCAGAAAATACCGTCGTGACCAGTTTTCTTAATAAAATCCATCTCATCTTTACAGGTATTTCTTATACCAACCTGGGTAAGTCGACCGGGTTCAAAAATTCTTTTCATAACCGAGGCATGGCTGTAAGGAGTATTTTCGTATGATTCGCGCAAATCCGAATGAGCATCAAGCTGTAATATCGACAAATCCGGATATTTCTCTCGAAGCACACTTACCGGTGCCGTGGTTATGCTGTGTTCTCCACCGAGAATTACCGGAAATTTATTCTCGCCAACCACAGAGCGAACCGCATTTTCAATATTCTTGAGTGTAGCCTCGGGCCCCTGCATGTCTGGTTCAAGCTCCGGAAAAGTGTGAACGCCGCTGTTCAAAGGCTCAGTTTCCAGCTCGAGATCATAAAGTTCAACCTGTCGGGATGCCATAAGTATAGCCGCAGGCCCTTCACGGGTGCCGGCACGATACGAAGTGGTACTGTCGTAAGGCACCGGGATAATAACTGCCCGGGCATCTTCGTAGTTTGCATCTTCTTCTGGTAACCCAAGAAAGTTATATGCTCCGCAAAATTGAACCTTATCTAAACTCATATATTTCTCCCGCATGCAGATTAAGCATCAGCATAATACCACAACCATCAACCCCAATAAATCGCAATCAAATTCTTTTTTTTCGTTTTATTTCTCTCTGGCAAATATCAAAATTTCACCACCGAGATCACCGAGGCCACGGAGCCGATTTTTAATCTTTTTCAGCCCTTGTTCCCAGCAACAGCAAGCCCTCAGAAAAACACCAGTGTTTTTCTGAGGGCTTGCTGTTGCTGGGAAAGCCGGACGGTGAAACCGCCGGCTGATTGTCCAACGGACAATCCACGGCTGAAAAAGGTTCTCTGTGTAGCTCTGTGAGCTCTGTGGTTATTTTCTTTGTGGCTTTGAGGCCTGGTGTATTGCATTTTTTTTACTGCTGACAAGAATCGATCTGATAGAGCTATTCTTAGCTGTTTGACTCGCCCCCGGGCTTGTGTTAAGTATATGCATACTCACTTAATTGGATAGGGAGACCTTTATTGAATCTGGAAAAATCGGCAAGAATTTTTAAAATATTTTCTGTAGATACGCGGTTACGCATCGTCAGGTTGTTAAAACACAAACCTTTATGCGTCAACGCCTTGTCAAGAAAGCTCAACATAACACCGGCTGCTGTTTCACAACATCTTAGAATTCTGCGTGATTCAGAATTCGTCATCGCCCAGAAAAGCGGCTACTTTGTTCACTACAGATTAAATCAGGCCAAACTCAAGCAGATAAAAAGGGATTTAAACCAGATTTTTAATTTTAGTGAAAGAGGTAACAAGACTGATGAATGAAACATCAGCTATGATTGAAGTTACCGACCTCAGCAAAAATTTTGAAGAATTTAAAGCGGTTGACAAAATCAGCTTTGAGGTAAAAAGAGGTGAATTATTCGGCTTTCTAGGTCCCAACGGTGCCGGAAAAACCACGACAATCAACATGCTGACAGGCCTGGCTCGACCCAACGATGGGCAGATAAAAATCAGCCATATAGACTGCATCAAACATCCACGAGCGGCACAACATCTGATCGGAGTCGTTCCCGATGAAAGCAATCTTTATCCCGAATTAAGCGGATTTGAGAATCTCTGTTTCTGCGCATCCCTTTATGGAATAAGCAAAACTGAACGAGAAAAAAGAGCCCGCCAACTGCTGGAAACTTTTGCCTTATCAGAAGCAGCCAACAAAAAATTTGCAAAATATTCAAAAGGCATGAAAAGAAAGCTGACTATTGCAGCTGGAATTATTCACAATCCCGAAATTCTATTTTTAGACGAACCGACTACCGGCATAGACGTGGCAAGCGCCCGCCATTTACGAAAACTTATTCAGGATTTGAATGCTCAGGGCACTACAATTTTTCTTACCACTCATTACATTGAAGAGGCTGAAAGACTATGTGATCAAATTGCGTTTATAGTCAACGGGAAAATTGTCCGCATTGATACTGTTACAAACCTTATTCAACCAATCAAATCAAAAAATGTCGTGCAGTTAAGCTGTAGTAATGACTTTGCCCAACTTGCCGACGACTTGAACAATTCTTTTAAAGACCTCGAATTCAATATTCCCGACTCAAAGAAAATACGCATAGAATCAAACAATATAATATCCCTTGCTCCTATTTTCAGATTTCTGGAAGAAAAAGGTATAGAGATTTTTGAAGCAAGACGTATCCGGCCAACTCTTGAAGAAGTCTTTGTAAAGATTACCGGAATAGAAGTTAAACTGATGCAAATAGAGAAAGCAGGCAAAGGGAAATGAAACTAGTTACAGCATTCTGGAATATTTTGAAAAAAGATATGGCGACTTATTATTTAAAGCCTCCAAACATAAGCTGGGGTTTAATCTTTCCCCTTGCATGGACGGGAATGTTCTTTCTCCGCTCAGGGTCAGGCCCCGACAGCATCCCTCAGCTTTTACCGGGACTTATAGCCATTTCTCTTCTCTTTGGCACTACTTCAATGCTGGCGGTAACCGTTACCTTTGAAAAGAAAAATCGTTCATTTGAACGCCTTCTGCTGGCACCTATTCCTTTTGAAATTCTTATGCTCGCCAAAACCAGCGGCGCAATTATATTTGGGGTTGCTAACGCTTTTGTGCCTGTAATAATGGCTGGTTTCTTCATGAATTTGTCAGAAATAAACTGGTTTACTCTTGCACCCGCAATATTTCTTATAGCTGTTGCTTCAACTTTTCTGGGGTTATTCATAGCCGTAGCAGTTAGTGAAGTATTTGAGGCACAAACCTTTTCTAATTTCTTTCGCTTCCCAATGATGTTTCTTTGCGGTTTGTTTTTCCCGATTTCGAAATTACCGTTTTTTATAAAACCTTTGTCATACGCTTTACCACTAACTTATGGCGTAGACATTCTTCACGGCTCTATTCATGGGCAACACATGATGTCATTCGGCATTGATTTTACTCTTTTGCTGGCATTCTGTATCGGACTCTTTACTCTAAGTTTATGGAATATTAAAAGAAAATGGATTTATTGAATATAATAAAAGGAGACTATTTTTATGAATCTTACACTTAAAAATTTTACTGTATCTACTTCATTATTTTGCTTGTTATTCTTTTTCTGCTTTCAGGTACAGATGGCATTTGCCCAAACTGAAAAGCCAATTATAGAAGTTTTTTACAAAGAAAAAGAACCATCTTTAAAAACACTCGATAAAGTTAGCGAGCTGCTTGAAAACTATAAGTCGAAATTTACTGTTAAAAGGATCTTGATTACGGAACCGGCAAATGAACAATTAATTACGCAAAGAGGTCTTCCAACCCAACATTTTCCCTTTGCAGTATCTATAAACGAAAAAACCAGTGCCAAAATTGATGGAAAAACAATTATTTTTGCTGAATTACCTGACTTTATGCATTATGTTGGTAGGCATAAGGGGAACTGGACACTTGAATATTTGAAAAAAGCTCTGGAAAATCCGGAACTGTTACTAGATAAAAATCCTATTGTCAGAAATGAACATAAACAACAAAACAACTCAGATAAAAACTGACAACAGAGAATCGAATACCAATCCCTACAATGACAATAGCGAGCCGGGATCCAGGGTCAGGGCAGTAATGACGGATAGAAATTTGAGATTGCTTCGTCGTTTCACTCCTCGCAATGACAGTTTACAGGCTTCTTTGGTGATCTTGGTGGCTTTGCGACTTGGTGTGAGGCAAGAACTGTCGGTTGTCGAGATCGGAATCGGAAGTCCCTTTTCGAAATTTTCTGAAATGATTTTAATATTTCGATGCCGAGAAGCGATCCCGATAACGATATCGAAATTTAAATTTTGATTAGCAGCTACATTGAGAATGACTGATTTCATTGGCTGGAAGGCGGTAATATTATGTGCTATCATTTTACAAAAGGATAAGGAGTAAGCAATGACCAACATTGTAAGTGCAAAGGATCTTACCAAGACATATCACAGCGGGGAAGTTGATGTTAAAGCTCTGAGAGGAGTTTCATTCGAGATAGAACCATCACAATTTGTCAGTTTCACCGGTCCTTCAGGCAGCGGCAAAACCACATTACTTAATTTAATCGGCAGCCTGGACGTGCAAACCTCGGGTGAGCTTAAAATAGCCGATCAGGAAGTAAACAAACTCGATATTAAAGACCGGGCACGTTTTCGTGGCAATAACATAGGTATAATTTTTCAGGATTTCAACCTCATACCGGTATTAACGGTTTATGAAAACATCGAGTATCCGTTACTCATGATTAAGCCAACTCCTGAAGCAGAAAGGCAAAAAATAGTCACCAACCTTATGGAGCAAACAGGGATTTTAGAACAAAGCGATAAACTTCCGAGCCAGATTTCGGGCGGGCAGAAGCAAAGAGTTGCAATTGCCCGAGCACTGGCAACGCATCCTAAACTAGTGCTTGCCGACGAGCCTACTGCAAACCTCGATCGGGCAACTTCTTATAAAATCATCGATCTCATGAAAAAACTGAAAGATGAGTCCGGCACAAGCTTTGTTTTTTCTACCCATGACCCCAAAGTGGTAAATCATGCAGATGTGGTCTTTTCCCTCGAAGATGGAATGATTACTAATAAAGAACTCATGAACTCCGCAAAAAATGAAAGCGGGGACAAACAATGAAACAGATTTTTAAAATTGCGTTCAGAAATCTTTCCCGCCAACGCAGACGAACTGCCCTCACTGTTTCAATAATTGCTTTTGGGGTAATAGCAGTCTTACTTTTCAGCGCCCTGGCCGGATCGTTTAAAAACATGATGATCAGCCAGATAACCGACTCAATGCTGGGTCATCTGCAAATACACCGCAAAGGCTATGTTCAGTCACTCGACACCATGCCGCTCAATATTATGATCGAGCCTGACCAACTGAAAAAACTCGAAGAGATGCTGAAAAATATAGATGAAATAGAGGCTTATTCACTTCGAATTCTTCTAACTACGCTATTAAGCAACTATCAAGACACTACCAACATAAAAGTTGCCGCCATAAACCCTGAATCTGAAAAGCAGGTAATTCCTTTGCTCAAAGGTCGCATAGCTCAGGGTGAATTTTTAAAAAAAGGCCAGATTCTATTACCAAACCTCGTAACAAGCGGACTCAAGCTGGGAGTCGCCTCTGAAGCGGTATTAATTGCTACTAATGTCGACGGCTCAGTTAATGGAACTTCTTTATCAATTTCGGGAATAGTAGAAACCACGGTTGGGCCAAGTGGTAAATACGGCTATATCCATATTGAAGATGCAAGAAGCTTGTTGCGAATGAACCAGACAAGTGTCAGTGAAGTTGCTATTAGACTTAAAAACATAGGTAGTCTCAACAAAGTTGTGCAGGAACTTAAATCTGCTTTTAAAACAATTAAAGACAAAAACAATCAACCGGTTTTTGAGGTTCATCCATGGAAGGCTTTGACGCCATTCAGCAATATCGCCGTAATGATAGATATAATGACAATTTTTATTCAGGTAATTCTGGTAACTATTGTATTAATAAGCATTATGAATGTAATGCTCATGGCAGTTTATGAGCGCACCAGCGAAATCGGCACTATTGCGGCAATAGGAACACTTCCGGGAACAATTATGAATCTTTTCGTATGCGAAGGTCTTTTGCTGGGCATAGGAGGAGCAGCCGTCGGCAATATTATAGGTATCATCCTTGTTTATATTTTAAGAGCGGCAGAAATAACCATAAGCTTCGGTCAAAACGACAATATACTTCTCACCCCCGAGATTTCAGGCACCACCATGGCCGCCACAACCATTATCGTTATTTTTATCACCCTTCTGGGAGTAATCGAACCAGCTTACAAAGCTTCCCGACTTGATCCTGTCGAAGCATTACGACATTAATTTTACGGAGTTAAATATGAAATTAAATTATTATATTTTCACAATTGCCCTTATCCTATGTTTCTCCGCTGCTTATGTTACAGCAAAAACCGCAAGTCCGGCTCTTGAAATTAAGGCATCAGCTTCAACAAATATCGCTTCTGAAGCCCGTATTCAAGTGTCGGCTTCAGATTCAGCTGAAATAGATACTAAAATCAGCAATAACGACTTATTAAAGAAGGTAGACCGGGCATTAAATCCAGAGTCTTTTGTTTCTTACAAAAAGATTATCAACATAGACACCGACAATACCAGAAAAGAATTTGTAATGTATGTTGGCAAACTTGGCCGTGACAAAGTATTAGGTGCTTTTCTTGCTCCCAAAAGTGAGGTTGGACGAGCCACCTTGCGAATAGGTGACAATATGTGGCTCTATATTCCCAATGTAAGAAAGCCGGTTCGCATAACCAGTCTGCAATCTGTTACCGGAGGCCTTTTCAACAATTCAGATATAATGAGTCTTGATTATTCATACGAATATGACTGCGTCAATGTCGATGAAGAAGACAACTTTTATATTCTTGAACTGAAAGCGAAAAATAATTCGGTAGCCTATGACAAAGTAACTATAAAAGCCGACAAAGAAAGATTTCTTCCGAAATTTATAAAATGCTTTACTGCCAGTGGAATGCTTGTAAAAACCCTTGAATTCAAAAAAATCGTTGAATTTGAAAATGGATTTTCACGACCATCGGTAACCGAAACAACCAGTCCGCTTCATAAAGGAGCCAAATCGATTATGATTTTTTCGCAATTAAAACGCAAAAATCTTGATAAAGAGCTTTTTAACATTAACAGCATGCACAAATATAAGGATCTACGTTAGTTTTCTATGCAAAAACAATTAGCAAAATTTATCTCGATCCTTTTCCTGGTTTTGCTCGTTCAACCGATTGTAGTTTGTTATAAGGCTCAAGCAGACGACTACAGTTTCGATTTAAGCTCTTTCAAACCCAGAAGACTTGAAACAAATTATAATCTCGACCTCAGACCAGGTTTCAGCTTTTACAATGAATCTTCTCGTTTCTACAAGCTTACCAACTCAGCTGACAAACCACGAAGAAGCCAGCAAAATCACAGCATACTTACAGAAATGGGCGGGCATTATCTACTGGGCGATAATTCAAAATACAACTTTGCAGCTTTATCCACTATTAAAAGATTTGCCGGCCAAACAAGCGACAATCATGTCTTGAACGAATCTTACCTGAGCTTTGACATAGACTCGAGACTTCGCCTCGGCATCGGTAAAAAGACTTTTAAATGGGGTAAAGGCTACAGCTGGAACCCGGTTAACCTGGCAGGGCGACAAAAAGATCTCAATGATCTGGAACTTGCCTTGTCAGGTTATACCATGATCTATTCTCAATATAACCGAACAATGGAAGGCCCCTTGTCGAATTTAAGCCTGACAACGGCATTGATTCCTGTAGGAGAAGACCTGAACCACTCTTTTGCGCGCGACAAGGGCTGGTTCTTTGCAAATCAACTCTACATGCTCATCAGGAATACAGATGTCGATTTGTATCTACTCACCGGCTACGCCGGCCAGAACAGCTATGGCATCGACTTCAGCCGCAATCTGGCCAGTAACCATGAAATACACGGAGAAATAGCAGTTAAAGAAGAAGATAAACAATATTCCATAAATGGCGCGGGCCTGTTAACTGCTGAAACCAGACGCACTACAAACTATTTAATCGGTACCAGATATCTCGACTACCGAGAGATAACCTATATTCTTGAGTATCTACACAATGGCAGCGGCTTTACCCAGGATGATCTGCAAAATTACTATAATTCTGCAGACCGGGCATTGCTTACAAACAACAAAGCAAATATGAAAAAAAGCGCTTATTATTTTAATCAATTTATTAACAAACAATTCGGCATGCAGGATTATCTCTATTTCAAAGTTTCAAAGCCTGAGCTTTTTGATGATCTTTATTTAAAGGGGTCTGTATTCACAGTTTACAATCTTCACGACAAAAGTTTCATGTCAAGCGTAGAGCTTAACTATACCGCTCTTACCGATCAGATTTTCACCTTCAGAATTACCGGCAATCAAGGTAATAACAATTCAGAGTTTGGGCAGAAAGTAAGTGATGCCAAGGTCGAAATTCGCTACAAATACTTCTTCTAACTCAACAATTGGGGGCAAGATCGGTATTTGTTATATTAAATTACCCTATTTTCGTCATTCCGGCCGAACAAAATTAGAGCCTAAATCCAGTGTCAGGAAAATAATTTGCAATGGAAAACCTCAGCAGTCTCCTAAAATAAATTGTATTTTACCAATTTTCTAAATTTCACCACCGAGATCACCGAGGGCACGGAGCCGATTTTTTAATCTTTTTCAGCCATGGTTCCCAGCAACAGCAAGCCCTCAGAAAAACACCGGTGCTTTTCTGAGGGCTTGCTGTTGCTGGGAAAGCCGGACGGTGAAACCGTCGGCTGATTGTCCAAAGGACAATCCATGGCTGAAAAAGATTCTCTGTGCTGCTCTGAGGGCTCTGTGGTAATTATCTTTGTGGCTTGGTGTGAGGAATATTCTTTTTTTAAACAGTTTAGTAATCATTGGCCGAGAATTCCCAGGGTTTTTGTCGGCACTTGTCAGCTTAAGATTATTGTATTATTGTGAAAGAAATTAATCATAGCATTCGGATAAGAGGAGACAGCATGTCGTCGAAACCCGATGATTTGGAAATAGAGGAAATCCAGGAAGATTCCAAACAGATTGAATGGAATAGAATTGCTGCTCTTGTGGCAGCAGTAGCTGTTTTATTTATTTTCACCCGCTCGACACCTTTCCCTTCGACCACATTCTGGGATCTTATGCTCGCTCGAGATTTCGATTTAAGTATCGGCGCAGTTATTTTTCCTGAGTCCATTGCGCTGAATATTGTAAACTCTTCAGCTTCATTGTTGGGTTTAAAAGCGATTTATCATATAGCTTACTTTCTACTTTGCTGCATATTGTGTATCTGGGTCTTTAAAAGCAGAGAAATACTACCCGGTCTTATCGTTCTGGGAGTTTTTGCACTTTCAATGCAGCTTTTTCTGAGTTTCCGCATGCTGTTACAGCTTATTTTTGTTCTTGGCTTACTGACCCTGCTCGATAATAACCGACTGAAAAACAATTTTGGAATTTTACTCATTCCCATTACTGCGGCAGCAAGCGCCCTGACTCTAAACAGCTGGCTGCTGTTAATTCTTATTGCCTGTCACGCATTCTTCAATAAAAATTACAGCCTGAGCCTGGTAGTTTGTGGCCTGATTGGAGTTCTATTTTTCCCGGAAGGAGCGGCAATCAGCGTAAATCCAAACTCAGTATTAAACTGGCAGTTCATGCCAATTGAAGATATCAAAATCATGTATTTGTTATCTGGTATATTTGTGCTTGTTAACCTGATTACACTTGGTAGATTAACCTACGACGACATGCCAAACCTGGTTTTTTATGCCATAACCGGTTTTATAGCCCTTATAAGCCCCCTCTACACTCCCGTTTTCATACTAATGGGAGCGATAATGCTTCTCAAAAGCCTTTCCGATATAGAACCCATGTCTTTGAACTACCAGCTGGGGGGAATTATAGTTCTCACTGCTATAATTCATCTCTTTCTTTTTGTTAATCCATTTGGTTTCAAGCTTAATCCGAGCGTGCGCGGTCAACTTGGAAAAAATCTCGCACCAATTCTCGAAGGTTACGTTAACGAACAAAAGGTTTACAATCACGAACTGGGAGAAATAGCCTGGAAGGGTTTGATCAATTTAAATACAGATGACCTGCAAAAGGTAATTAAATACAGAAACTGGAAACTGATAAGGCTGGGCAATGGAGAGTTCAAAGCCCAGCCTCAAATGAATTTTAAAGCTATTGATGCTCCTGAGGTTTTTGCACCAGATAAAAATTCTGGCTTTTAAATCAGTGGTCTAAGCCAGCCAATTTTACTTAGAATCTTAAGTTTTCTTAAAGTTCCTTTATTTACATGATCACTGGGACCATAAGCTTTGATAATTTTACCCTTGTCGTCGATTTTAAGTCTGTATTCTATAAATTTCTTTAAATCTTTTTTGATAATCTGAAGTCTTGTTCTGGTAGAAAAAGACTTGTCGTAAATAGCGGCGACGACCTCTGAGTTAATTTGTTCGCTTAATGGGTCCATATTGTAAGAGCCAACTATGGTAATAAGACTGTCAAAAACGAATGTTTTGGAATGTAGTCTTTCATTTTGACTGGGAGCTACCAAAAGCCGTGCGCCAGGCATTTCTTTCAATATTCTTTTCCAGTCATTCAATAAGAACGCCTGAGGGAAGGGAGAATCGGTCGATTCGGCGGAATTGGTATGGAAAATAATTTTTACTCCGCGTTGGGCGGCTCTTTTTAAGGCTGCTTCAGCTTCTTCGGTAATAACCAGATATGGATTCTGAATAATAATTTCATGCTCACAGGCATTGATCATCTTGATAAGATTAGGAGTAATACCGTTAAGAGCTCCTATGTGCGAATGCTTATCCAGAATTTTTACCGGTTTTTTACGTTCGCCGCGAAACAGCCTGAAACCTGAATAAGAAGAAATATTTTTATATTTTGATATCTCCTTGTTCATTTCTGTAAGCGCTTTAACAAGCTTTTTTGAAACCCTGACTTTTTTGGGATCAAAAAGTCCGCGACCCTGCATGTAACGAGACATCACCCTGTAAGCCAGATCAACAATTGCCAGTTGATCTTTGAAATTAATAAAATCTTCTTTTACTACAGAGTTTCTCAAAAGATTCCACTCTTCATCAAAGGCTTTTGTTAGCTGCTTTGCCACATGTCGGCCCTGGAGCAGAACATCTGAATCTCTGTAGACAATGTCATTTTCGCCTTTTCCGGAAAAATAATCTGCTCCAATATTTCGGCCGCCAACGATGCAGGTTTCACCGTCTACAATAATAATTTTATCGTGATTCGAAGCGAAAACCTCTTTTACCCCTTTAAAAAGATGGGCAAGAGATTTGCTGACGGAATTGTAAAGCTTGATTTCAACGTTCGGGTAGGCAGCCAGCTCTTGAATTTTATCCGGCATTTTACTCATATATGGCATTCTATATACCCGGCCGTCAACCATCAGTCTGATTCTAACGCCATGACGGGCTCTGTTTAACAATAACCCCAGAAAAGCCTGACCGAATATATCTTTGTCTATAATGTAGTAGGTACAGTCTATGGTGTCTTTAGCCTGCTTTATCATTTTCCAGCGGCAATACCATGCCTCGTCGTTGTCGGGAACATATCTGACTCTGGTAAGTTCCGTTTTGCCTTCTACCTTGATACTGTTGAAAATTTCACCCAGATTTCGGTTGTCGGGAACCGGACGATAAGCACCATAAACGCTCGAAACAACCAGGAAAAACATTAAAGTAAAAAGCAAAAACCTATTAAAGTTACGCATGCCTATCTCCTCTTGTATATATACCTTTTAATTTTAGTCTTAATGCACAATAGCGTCAAGAAACAATGCTTTTGTTTAATACCAGGGGCTCAAAATTTTGAGGCCCTACGTTTTTATTTGTAAGAAAAAGCGACGACGACAACGATTACGAAAACGAGCACGAGCACGAGCACGAACGGGAACGCGAGCATCCGCTGTCGCCAGGGCTATGGTGGACAAGCGAGTATGATTATATTTCTTTGTGGCTTGGGGTGAGGAATAACATTAACAAAACTAGACTAAAACGTCGATGTACAGTATATTAAGAATAGATAGTAAAAAAAGTGGGTGAACAAAAATGATCGGAAAAACAGGTAATTCTTTAAGAACGCATAATAACCTGCTGAAAGCGGGCGAATCTACTTCAAAAACTCTTAACCGTATTGCCAGTGGCAAGCGTATAAACTCTGCAAGTGACGATCCGGCAGGTCTTTCCATGTCAATGGCAATGGAATCACAAAATAGAGACCTGTTCATGCAGATAGCCAGCCGACAAGATGAGATCTCTCTGCTTCAAACCGCAGAAGGGGCATTATCTTCTACTTCCGACATGCTTCAACGTATAAACGAACTCTCGGTGCAAGCTTCCAACGGAACACTAACCGAAAGCGACCGCGAAGCAATTCAAATGGAAGTCGATCAATTAAAACAACAAATCGACCAGACAGCAAATAACACTCAATTCAATACCAAAAACCTGCTCGATGGCTCTTTAAATATTCAACTTCAGAACGGTGAAAACTTCTCGTTACCATCGATGAATTCTGAATCACTTGGAGTAAATCAAACCAACCTGACAAATATAGATCAGGCTCAACAGGCGATTTCTTCAACGACAACAGCTATTAACCAGGTAACTTCCAACCGAAGCACCATAGGCAGCCTGCAAAACGGCATAAGTTCCGAAGTCAACAAACTTCAAACCGAACTGGTAAACTCTCTGGCCGCCGAATCACGAATTGAAGATGCCGATATAGCAGCAGAAATAATTAATATGAACCGCTCTGAACTGCAAACAAAAGCGGCAATTAAAGCGTTTAAAATGCAGGATGAAAATCGCACCTCGGTATTGAACCTGCTTAGCGAATAATTTTTTGCAATAAAAAAGCCCGGTTTTCTTTCCGGGCTTTTTTTATTGCATTTATTTACTACAACTGCAAATCAGGAATCCTTTGATCGACATTTATCGGCTTTGTTTCTATTGCTGACTTCACATCTTCCAGTGTTTTTCCAGTACCCATGCCGGCAAATTTGCCATCTTTTTCTACCGGCCAACTGCCCTGAACTTGATTGGTAACGAAATAAAAATCTTCATGTTTTTTCAGGAAAAGAAGGTATCTTTGCCCTTCATCAAAAGCTACGTTATCTTCAACTCCGGCAAATGTTTTAATCTTAACTTTTTCACCCGCAGCAATATTTCCTTTAAGAGGCTCTTCCAATCTTACCAGATTGGCAACCACATCTACTCCCTGTGGAGTTTTACCTGTATTTTTAATGGCAACTACCGATGCAAATGCAATTATATCTGAATCAGCTGCAAGCTCGCTTAAACTAAGAGTCTGAATCATCGCATGCCCTCCCAGAGTTATTAAAACAAGACTGATTAAAAAGATAAATTTCTTCATATTATGTCCTCCATCGTCTGCAAACTATAAGACAATTTTTATCATCTACTCTAAATTTAGCAGACTTTACCTGTTTTTGACCAGCAATTAAAATTAAAAGACGGATCCACTGGTTGAATTTTGGATTTGGCTATATTAGAATTAAAAATGTACGAAGTAATAAGTATAAAAGAGGTTTATAAGATGTATCCAAGGAAAATTTTGTTATCTGCTTTTGTTTCTGTTTTTTGTCTTTTTGGCATCACATCGCTTTTGGCCGACATTGATGTTCCCGATTACCAAAAGGTACTCAAGCCTGATTTTGTGGCCAGTGGGGAATCATATAAAAAGCTTCAAACCAACCCCTATACTTTTGATCACGAAGTTAACAACATCATAATTGGTGTTGATGCAAACAAATCAAAAGACGCGATGTTGCGTGGGTATGCAAGATTTAAATATGCAAAAACCGGCAAATGGACCAGATACATGCCCTTTGATGGCGAATATCATTTTTCTTCTGTCGACACTCTCGCCGAATATCAGCTTATGTTTATCGTTAGAGATCCGGAAAAAGGTGACACCAGAATTAACGCCGTAACCATGAACGGCTATTATATACCTGAAAATGAGATGGAATATTTCGTTCAAAAACCAATGCCTTTTACTCCGGCCAAAGTAACTGCTAAACCAGACATCGAATCAAGAGAAGACTGGGGAGCCAAGCCACCTAAGTATGGCTATGCTCAGCACGATCCTCAAAGAATCATAGTTCATCACAGCTATATTCCCAATCAATCACAATATAAGGGCGCAGCCTCTATTAGAGGGATTCAGAATTATCACATGTATGGCGAACATACTAAATGGAACGACATAGGCTACCATTTCCTTATAGGTCCTGACGGCGTTATTTATCAGGGCAGACCCGAAACCGTCGTTGGAGCCCACTGCTCACCAAATACCAATTCAGTTGGTATTTGCCTTATTGGTGATTATGATCCCAATAAAGACAAAATCACTCCGGTTATGGAAAACGCACTAATCAAACTCATGGCATGGGTAGCTTCTTATTATCGTATTGACGTAAGAGCGAACCTCTATGGCCATTGTGATTTTTCGCCAAAATCATGTCCGGGTAAAACAGTTTATGTTAAGCTTCCTGAATATAGAGATTTAATCCTTCAGGCTACCGGCGAAATAAAATAATTTTCTAATTTAAACAATTACAAAAAGAAACGGAGCAGGTAATATAAAACCTGCTCCGTTTTTATTTTAGCTCTTTGCTTGTGAACTGCAGCACTATAAAAAATCAGGCCGCCAGGATTTCTTCATCTTCATTAATTTGTTTTTCGCTTTTCTGTAAAAGCAATCCCAGACCGATAACCACCCAGCCTGCGATTATTCCACTTGCTGCCAGCACTGCGGGGTTGTTGCCCATGAAAAAGAAAGGCGCTTGTGGATAAAACTTATAAACAACCGCAGGCAGGAAATAGAAGAATGTCGAAGCAAAAACCCCCATACAAACAAGGTTTTTGGTTACTTTTGGCAAAAACAACCCACATGCAATCGGAAGAAAGCTTGCGGTGAAAAGCAAATAGACTCCGTACTGGGCAAAGATAGCGACGGACCCGCCGGTCGGATTACGCAACTGCCAGATCGACAACAAAACACAGCCAATACCTGTTATTATCAGAGCAATTCTTCCGAATCTGAGCGCCTTTTTAAGTTCCTGCTGACGATTTTCGGGATCAATTGGTTTTAAAGTCATGTAGATGTCGCTTGAGAAAATAGCCGAAAGTGCCAGTAACAATCCTTCTAAAGTTGAAATCCCGGCACAAAGCAATCCTATGCTTATAAGAACTTGAACCGGCGAAGAAAAGTTCTGAGCAATATAGGTCGGAACAACAAGGTCAACTTTAGCAATGTCGGCAATGCTGACCCGCGCATAAAGCCCTACCAGCATAACCCCTATAAATACGGTTCCGGCAAGCAAGGCAACCAACAGATAAGTTTTAATCTGACTTGAGTCTTTAAGAAGTAGAGATTTACCTAGGATATGAGGCTGACAGACAATAGCCAGGCCGACAAGAAAATTACAGAAAAATACTTCAAAAAAGTTTCTAAAATATAATGAAGTCGGATTGGTAACCGATGCCAGATCAGGGTTTATCGCACTTAATTTTGCCAGCAAACCTTCCCCGGACATAAAATATTCATAACCGCTTCCGATCAAAATAATACCTACTACCAGCATCACCATAGCCTGAATGGCATTGGTATAAGTCGAAGTATTTGCGCCGCCTATAAGAGTATAAGCAAAAACGAAAGTCATAATAGCAACAACCAGCCAGGTGGTCGAATTAATATCCTGCAGCTGAAGCAAAGAGAACAAGGTCAGGGCTATGGCTACCGCAATCAAGACAATAAAGCTGACTAACGACAACGAAATAACAGCAAAAAATAAACGCAGGCCTTTGGACTCATACCTTGCGCCGATCCATTGGGGAATAGTCAGGGCTTTAACCTTTGCACCAACAGTACGGAATGGCCCGGATAACAACAGTAAACCGGTGATAATTCCAAGCCCGGCTGCAAGACCAAGCCCCATTAGCGCAGAAAGACCGTAATGATAAACCAGGCCGGGATTTACAACAAATGTTGCAACACTGGTAAGCTGTGCAGTTAACGACAAACCGACGAAAGCAGGCGAAATATCATGGTTGCCGACAGCAAAGCTTTCGAGGTCTTTGGTGCGCAAAGCACCGCGTACGGTTAAATAGAGAGTTATGACGACATATACGATTAACGCCGCCCATACAAGTGTTAAATGACTCAAAACTTTTTCCCTTTCTTGCTCTTATATATCTGGAGAAAATTATGCCATAATTGCTGCGATGCGTCAAGCAATTGAAAGCGTTTTGGAGAAAAAAGTTTATTATTTTAGCTGCAGAGCAGCAATCAATACCACTTTTGCAGTCTACTAACCGGGTAATAGTGAAGCAAAATGGTTTTAAAATCCAGGCCCTTTTTTGCCATACTCTGCGCACCGGTCTGACACATGCCTACTCCATGACCGAACCCGGCTCCGTCGAGTTCCGCGCTCCTGACAAAACCAGACGAATCTTTTTGCAAATGCAAAACGAAACAGGCGCTCTTAAGGCTGCCAAACATTCTTCTGATATTGAGCTCTTTCATAAGGGTTTTATTGTCGAATTGTCCGATAAAAGTCATTTGATAAATTCTTCCCGACAAGCCGCGAGCAATATTTTTTATACCTTTTATGCGGCCGACACCGAGTTTGTTTTCGATTTCTTTCCATTCGGTTTCGTTAATGGCTTTTTGCCAGCGGAAATTATGAGAACCAGGCACACCGCTACTGGCGCAATAACAATTCTGCGGAGGATTTTTAATGAAAACCCCGACCTGTTCTTCTTCGGTCAGATCTAATGACGGTGGGGAGTTGTGATCCCAGACTCCTGAAAGAACGGGGTCAGGCTGAGTTGTCCAGACATAATGATTTGCTTCGGTATGTCCACCGCAGTTAGCCGAGTAAACAGCCTCTACTATGTCGCCATTATGGGTAAGGACATAGCCGGCAGTAGGAGCAATTTTGGGCTCTACCATTTTTGAATATTTTGTTTCACCTTTATACACCTGGCAATGTTGTTCTGAACAAATATCAAACCCTTCGCCCTGGTGTCTTATGCCTATTTTGGCAAGAATCTCACCGCGGGCAGCAACAGCCTGGGCTCTTAAAGCGCCGGTCGCTGCATACGCCGATATTTCCGAAGGAACTACCCCGGCAAGTATTTTTTCAAGACTGGCTTTTAGAATGCAGTCTATCGCATCCCAGGCACCAAATCTTATAGAAACAGGGCCGGCGTAAGTTCTGTCTTCGAAACCATGCCAGGGGTAACCGGCGGCATATTCGACTTCTTTTAGTTCGATTTCTTTTTCAGGAATAACAAGCAGGTTGTTGCCAACTGCTTTAAACTGATTGTTAATGAAGAGTTTCAAGCTTCCCTGGGCCAGGGAAACAATTTCGGTATGAATCCAGCTGGATTTACCCTGAGCTGCAAGCTTGTCAACCAATGCCTGGGCAGACTTCTTATCATCGAAAACACCAATGCTGGTAGCTAATTTGCGATTATCAAAGGTAAGTTGCGACTGATCAGTTTTTAGAATTTTACCCAGAACCATGTTTTCACATTTATAACCGGCTTTCTGCCATTTTTTTAAAGTATCCTGTGCTTGTTCTGATTCTGAGAACCCTACCGAAGAAACCATTACATGATATTTTTTTTGCGCTTTTTCTTTAAGTTCGGCTTGCAGGCTGCATCTGTCGCCAGAAGAAATTTGCCCTTTTACTCCACCGAGTTCCCAGGCAGCGCCATTATTACAATTAAAATCTATTTTTTCATTATATTGAGCTACTTTTATACTGACTTCTCTGGCGTCGGCATAAGCAAAAGAAACGAACGTACAAAAAGCAAACAGCAAAGTAGCCTGCAGCCAACGAACCAAGAATGTATTATTACCAGTTTTCAACATTTTTAAACCTCTTGAGTAAAGCTTATTTTTTAATTATATCATTTAGTTTTGCAAGCAGTGAATCTGTTTTGGACTTAATTCAGCAATTATCCATCTGTTTGTATAAACGTTTCAAGACATTTAGATTGCTTCGTCGCTACGCTCCTCGCAATGACAACTTGGAACTGTCATTGCGAGAAGTTCTGCGAAGCTTTATGCGAAGCAGAACGACGAAGCAATCTTTGCTATTCTAAAAATTTTTATAAAAAAAACAAAAATGTCTTGAAACTCGCCAATATTACCAAATAGATAATTACTACGCATTTTTCAGGAATTTCTCGGTCAACGAAAATCAGTGTGTTCCAGAAAAGAATTTGCCTCACACGAAGCCTCCAAGCCAGAAAGAAATAAAAGCAAAACTTTTGAAAAAATACCTGATAATGGTTGTCTGAGAATTGCTGCTTTTTCTGCCCCGAGGTTTAATTGTTGAATGCATTAATAAGCGGTGCTAGTATTTTTAGCAGACATTTTACGCGAGGTGTGTTGTGGAAGTAATTATAAAACCCGACAAAGAACTGGCAAGCTTGCTGGCAGCCCATATAGTTGAGCGAATTATTAAAAGTAACCCTACGGCGGTAATTGGTTTCGCTACGGGTTCTACACCCTTGTTATTATATAAAGAACTGGTGAGGATGAATCGTACAAAAGAAGTTTCTTTTCGCAGAGTAACCAGTTTTAATCTTGATGAATATGTTGGGCTGGCTCCCGATCACCCCTGTTCTTTTCATAACGAAATGGAGAAAAACCTCTTTTCTGAAATAGATATTCCACCTCAAGCTGTTAATATACCTGACGGCCAGGCCAAAGATATTGAAGCCATGTGCCGGAATTATGAAGCAGAAATACAAAAAGCCGGCGGAATAAACCTGCAAATACTTGGCATCGGCCATGACGGCCATCTGGGTTTCAATGAGCCGGGTTCTTCGTTAAGTTCCAGAACCAGACTAAAAACTCTTTCCCGGGAAACACTCGAAGCAAATTCAAGGTTTTTCGGCCATATCGACAAAGTACCACGCCATGTCGTCACCATGGGTCTCGGCAGCATAATGGATGCCGACATCTGTCTGTTGATGGCCTTCGGCGAATCAAAAGCCGAAGCAGTTTATCAAATGATCGAAGGACCGGTATCGGCAAGCTGGCCGGCAACCATATTACAACACCACCGAAAAGCAGTAATAATTCTGGATAAGGGTGCCGCACAAAAGCTCAAAAGAAAGCAATACTACTTAGATGTTTATGCGCAAAAACCTGAATGGCAGCGATGGTAATAGAAAGCTAAAGCAAAAAAATATTAGTCGGAAAAGTCTTTAATTGCTTCTTCTTCATCGGGATAAGGGTTGCCCATCTGCAGCAGGCCAACCATTTTAAAAACTCCCATAGTCAGCTCACTCAACCCCACAAACGCCAGATCACCGCTTTTCTCATCAACTATAATTTCGCTGATTTCAATTATCTGGGCAATTCCCTGCGAGTTAATCACCGGCGATTTACTCAAATTTAGTATAAATTTTTGATAACCCTCGGGAAGCGCTTTTTGAACGGCATCAAAAAGAACTTCGCCGCCGATGTCATCAACGTAACCATTGGAGCGTATTATATAAATGTCGTCTTTTTTATCAGTTGTCAGAGAGAAATTGCTCATAGGCGAATGATACCTCTTAGTATTGACTCTTGTCAATCTAGAATACAGTAAGCAACTCGGCCTTTACAACAGGCCCCAACCCTAGAGGCTTTACCTGAGCATTAAAAACATCACCTGTTTCAGGCAAATCCCCATAATTTTCTGAGATTTTAATCATATATTTTTTATTATTCTCAAGCGTATTCACAATAGTTACTTCACGCTTTTCGCTGTTGACTGCAATAACATTTCCTCGTATCACCACAGCATTTTTAAGCTGAACTTTTTTGCTTTTACCGCCCACTTCGCTTTTTCCACCCGAGGAAGGACTAGGCGCAATAAACAAAAACCAGATTCCGGCAGTTGCAATTGCACCGATCAAATAGGCCATTAGGGTAAACCGTGCTAACGAAGCATCAATCTTAAATGACTGATTATTATCTTTTCTAATTTCCTGAATTTTTTCGAGCTTATATGCCTGCCTTTGCGACTTAATCTCTTCTTCTTCTTCAAGTTTCCTGATCGCATTTTTAAATAAGACTTCTTTACTGAGTTTAGCCTCGCCTTCAGCTAAAATATCAGCCATTTCATGACATAATTGCTCATAAACTTTCTGTTTGGTGGTTTTGCAAGACTTCCAATCTGAATAGATGCGATAAAAAAGCTCTTCATCAGCATTTGACCTGAGTAAAAAACAGAGTTGCTGTTGATTTTCCGGATCACCCTCGAGCTTGAGAGCTCTTACAAGTAAATGTCGCACAGACTGAAAGTCAAAATGGGTACAACAATGAATTGCCTGTCTTCTTTGCATAGGTTGAACAGAGAACAACATTTTTTCAACCAGAGCAATTGCCTGCTGCTTGTCAAAAAGAGCAAAAACTTTGATAGCCGCCTCTCTAACTTCAGGAGAACGGTGTTTTATCAGCTGGGGAAGAAAAGGTGTAAGACTGTCAGGTTCAATAACACTCAGACAATCAATTGCACCGGCAAGAATTTCGGAATTTTCGCTTTTTAAAGATCGCTCAGGAATTCGAGAATCGTTTTTACTGCCCAACCTTTCAATTATTTTCAAAACTTGAAGTTTTTCAGAAGACTCAAGATCTGAGTAAAATTTTTCGGCAAGCTTTATAAACTCTGGAAAACTTTCTTTATCAGCCGAATTTAAAAGTTCGGCGAATATTTCACGCTCAGTTTTTTGTTCTGTCTGAGCAACCTGTTTTTCGACGGTTTCGGGTTGACAAGCTGAAAACAACTTGAGAGCACGACTTTTTATTTCAGCATCTTTTTCTTTGCCCAGATACTCTTCCACAATCGGGCAAGCCTCTTCAATACCGTAGCGAACCAAATCACAAAGTTTTGCCACTGACTTTAGACGGGTTTCAGGCGCACCTGATTTTAAACCAAGACTGTATCGTTCGATAAAAAGCTTCAATCTTTTTTTTCTGAAATGATTTTCGAGGACTTCTATCATCTGCTCTGGTGTAGCTTTAACAATCTTTGCCTGATATAAAGAAATCAGAACACCCTTTAAAATCTTGTCTATCAGCTTGTATTTTTCGCCACCGCTGGCCTGGCGAGCCTCGAGCAGCCTTGCCGGCATACGACCATCGGGATTGGTCATAAAAAGAAGCCCGGCCTTTTTGATCAAATCAGCGTCATTTTCGACTGAAATAAACCTCAGCATCAAATGCTCGATCTGATTGAACGGGAAAAAGTAAGCTTGAAACATTGCTGCCTGTTTTTCGTTCTTATCTTCAGAAAACAGCATAGCCTCAAAATGGCGCAAAGCTTCACTTGGATCCCATCTATGAAGCAGTTTAACCGCACGAGACCTTATGCCCAGATTTTTGTTCAGCAGCAAAGGCACAATATGCTTTTTAAGCCTATCGGGTGCAATTTTTTCAAGGGTTTCAATTGCAGAACTGCATACTCTCGGGTCAGGGTGAGAGCATAGCATCTCTATAACCGGTCCGCTTGACTGGTTGGCGTATTTTTTCAGGAATTTTAAAACAGACGGCAAAACGTAGTCGGAAAATTCGGGCCAGTTAACTTTTTCAAGGCAGCTTACTACTTTTGGAGCATCTTTTCTTTTTACCGATTCAAGCATTAAAGCAAGAGCTATTTCGTCTTTTTCCGGCTCTTTTAACAAAGCTTCTATCTCTTCAACGGTAGCCTTATTGTCTTCGGTTTGGTCGAAACGAGCCAGAACCTTGAGCATGTGAAATCTGATGCCGGGATCCTGTTCTTTTGCAATAAGACTTTTTAAAGCATGGCGTTGCTGCTCGTTCCATTCGAGATCTTCAATTCTTGACAGCACAGAAAACCGAATCGAAGGATCCGGCGATCTCAAATCGTTAAAAAACTCTTTTACTGGGTCCATTCAGGGATTGCTTACCTTTGCATATTCCTTTTTCAGCAGCGTGTAGCCTGAATTAAACTTTAAAGCGAGTCGCATCATATTTTCTGCGGTTCGATTTTCATCTCGGGCAATCATAAGTAAAGCGATATTTCTTAAAACATAGCGTTGCAAAGGATGCTTTCGATTAGTATAAAATGCCTTTTTAAAATAGGTTTCTGCAAGTCTTTTATTATTTTCCTGCCAGAAAATAATAGCTTTCAGATTAAAAACGGCAATTTTAAGATGCTCGATCAATTCCGCATCTATTTCTTCAGATTCCTGTTCGAAACGGCCTATCAACATTTTGGCCTGCTTAGAATCATTGCTTAAAAAAGCTCGGGTAGCCAGAACAAAAAGACCATTAAGCTGGTGAAACTTCTTTTTATTGAGATCTATGCCGGAATTGAGCAATTTATTTTTCAGCTGCTCATCCGCTTTTAAATAAGAACTCAGTTTTTCGTACATTTCAACGTCAGTCTGTGCCTGATAAGTTGTTAAAACAGTGTCATCATAAAAAACCGGCCCTGCAAAGCCATCTTCGGGAGCCAACGGCTCATAATAATTTTTCCAGATAAGCGAATCGAGGGGATATAATGATTCTTTCTCAAGCAGAGCAAAGGATATCTCGCTATAGCCTTTGACTGTTTCAGGCCAGTTTCTTAAGCCGCTTATCATTGGCGAAGGGTCATCAAATTGCTGTTTTATCTGCTTTTCAATTGCCTTGAAAGGCACATTCAGCTGAGCTTCGGCAATAATAGAACCCTGACTCAAATAAGTGGTCGGAATCAACTCAAAACTGAGGGTTTTACTTTCACCAGCTTTAATGAGAGGTATACTCTGCTTTTCTTTTGTGGTTTTCCAGTCTTCAGGATAAATAATTCTTACAACTGTATTTTTTAAATCTCCAAGAATTGAAGTGACCTTAACTCTGGCCTGCAACTTCTCTTTGAACTGAGGAGCGGCGTCGAGAGAGATTTCAACCCGGTACCATTCTGGAATCTGTGGGGTAGCCGCCTGGCAAAGGGTTGCATATATAAAGAACAAACTAATCAGGGCTATTTGTTTTACAAGTTTAACAGAGGGCATTTAACAAGCTCCTTTTAAAACAATTAATTAATCTTGAGTTTCTCTTCTTCATCTTCTTCAGCATCAGAATCTTGTTCATCTGAATCGACCAATTCTTCTTCATCGATATAATCCTGATCAGTAGAAACCGGTTGATTCTCATCTACAGATGCAAATTCGACAGAATCACCGTCAGCCGAATATATCATCTGCATAAACTGAGGATAAGTATCATCAACAAGCCTGATAATAATCATCATAGCAAGATCAAACTGAGATTTAGTTATGGCACCGTCTTCGAGAATGTGATGGCAACAAGCTGACAAACTCTTTCCATCGGGCGATATTTCATACCTGATATCGAGAATTTCATTCATAATTTTCATAATCAACATGAGAATTTCAAGACGATTGAGATTAACATTTCTTATGAAACCGGGGACCCTGAAAATCAAATGCCCGTTGCTGGTATAAATCAGCAGATGTATAGTAAGGTTTTTTGCCTGCATGTATAACTCGACAGCATCTTTATCAACATCGTTGAATTTAATTTTTTCTTCCTGGAGAAACTGTCTGACCATTTGCATGGCTTTATCTGCAGCTTTATCTATTTTTACTTCAGCTTTTTCAATGTTCATTTTTTACCTCAGCTATTATTTTATTAGCTTTTTCTGATGACAAGCCAAAAGCTTTACTGGCAAAAACCAGAATTTTTTTCTCGCCCTCATCAACAACGTTATCTCTGATAGCCGAGCGAACAAGATTTTTATAAAATCTTTCGGGGTTAAAACCTTTTTCTTCCTTATCAAGTAATGGGTTTGATTTAACCTGAGACTTAATTTTAGCAACAAGCTCCTTGTATTTGTCATCAGTAACGCGCAAAAGACCCTTGAGTTTTTTTACCATTTTCTTTTCGGTTTCTGTAATTTCCCCATCTCTCATAATTTCATAAAGAGTATGGGTAAAAAATTCCAGACTTCCCAATGGGTCAAAACTGCTGTCTTGGCTTTCTTCATCGTTCTCGTTTTTGTTATCGTTTTCTTTCGCTTTTGGGTTTGTGCCTGAAAAAAGTTCCTCTGTTTTTTTAACAGCAGAGTTCAAGTTCTCGTGGTCGAGGTTTTTTGCATAATTGGCTATTCTCTCGAACCTTTTATGACACCAGTCTTTGATCTGGCTAAAAGATTCTTTATTTTTTTCGCTATTCAACAGTTCTCTAATATCTCTTAAAGCATAGAACAAAGCTCCATTCAAGCTGCAATGCTCGATATTTTTCATAAGCTGAATCGAATTTTGATCAGTCCACAACGGGAAACTGTCTTTTAGATCATCTACAAAACTTTCGGGACTGGAATCGGCAAGCCCGGCACCTTTGGCAATTATTTCGGTTGTTGCCGCTATTTCCGGGAACAGCTGAGACAACTTGAGACAGGTTTCTCCAAGCTTCAGGTTCTTAATATCGCCGGCATCGAGATAAATTCGGGCTAACTTCAACAACGCACTTAAATAAAAATTATCAATTTCGAGAGCTTTTAAAAAATTTTCTTCTGCTTCTTTGTTTTTTCCCTGTTTAGCGTATAGAGTTCCAAGATTACTGAAAGCTTCGGGGCTTTCGGGGCGAGCCTTTATTGCAGCCAGATACTTTTCTTCGGCTTTCTCAGGCTGGTCTGTAAGGCGATAACACAAGCCGGCCAGATTCATTGTCCTGTAAAGCTGCGAATTGATTTTTAATGCTTCTTCATAGCAATTCAGGGCTCTTTTATACTCACCCTGGCTGTGAAAATGGATTCCTGAGAAAAAATAACCGCTGGTATCGAAAGCTTCAAATTTAAAAACCATATTCTCTAGTTCTTGCTGATCTGAGGCGTTTGTTAGAGCAAGAACATTCCTGGAAAGAATATCTTTTATTTGTTCCTCTTTCATTGATTCTTGAAAAAGCACCTCTCCGGTTTTAAAAGAAAAAAGGGCCAGCGCACGCTCATCAGAACTGGCGATAGAAAGAAGAGAAAAATTATCATGCAACCAGTTATGCCATTCAAGAGAAGAAACCTCCAAGTTAAGACAGGTAGAGTGGTTAGAACTCGTTACTTTAATTCCGGTAGTCATTAAAAAGTCCTCTTTTCATTTCAAATTTCTGGGGGGAAACGCATTCCGGTCTGTCCGGCAGAACTATCATAGGCATATATTTCTGTAATGCCCCATTCGCTGTCTTTTTCGAGCAACATTTCAATTCTTTCTTCGATTAAATGATCTTCGCCTTCATTATCTGTGTATTTGCAGCGAAGACTGGCTCGTGACTGAGCGATATCGCCGCCGATACCAATACTTACTCCGAGAGTTTCAATAGTAAATTCGGTTAAGACAGCTTTGGTAAAAAAATTATCAAGCCTGTTCTTAAAAAAAATATAATCTTCATACCCATCAAAAACCTGCGTATCAACCGGATAATATTTAAGATTGGAATAAAAGCCGTTCATGGTAGCGCTCAGGTCTTTGCTTCTAATATTTGCTGCCAAAGCGGCAAGACTTTCGCGCACTTCCAGTTCTTCCGGCGAAGTTGAAATTGCAGAATCTCCGCCACCGCCGCCACAACCGGTTATTAATAAAACCAGGCAAACAAATCCCGATAACAAAACCAAACTTGAATTTTTTGTTAAAAAATTGGGCATAAAAACCCTCTCGCTTTGAAGTTCTGTTTATTGTACAACCACAAGAGAATGCTGTCAAAATCATTACTTAAAAACCAGTAATCCTCCATTTGTTTTTATAAACCGTTTCAAGACATTTAGATTGCTTCGTCGCTACGCTCCTCGCAATGACAATACGGGGCAGTCATTGCGAGCAAAGCGAAGCAATCTTTGATATTCTAAAAATTTTCATTAAAAAAAACAAAAATGTATTGAAACTCGCTGATATTACTAAATGGATTATTACTGCTTAAAAATTGGGGCTGCTTTTACAGAATCACAACTAATTCTGCAAAAACAGCCCACAAATTTTTAATGGTTTAAAATCAGGCTTTGCCAGCGCAACCCATGATTCTCATTTTGCGTTTTACAACTTCTCTGATTGCATCGCGACCTGGGCCGAGATATTTTCTCGGATCAAATTCAGCAGGTTTTTCGGCAAAAACCTTACGAATCTGACCGGTCATTGCAAGTCGCAAGTCTGTGTCTACATTGATTTTACAAACGCCGGATGTAGTTGCGGCCTGGCCAATCATATCTTCGGGTACACCGCGTGAGCCAGGCAAGTCACCGCCAAATTTATTGCAGATTGAGGTCAGATCTTCAGGAACTGAGCTGGCACCATGGAGAACCAGAGGGAATCCGGGCAGTCTCTTTTCGATTTCAGCAAGTCTGTCAAAAGCAAGCTTTGGTTCGCCTTTAAACTTATAAGCACCATGACTTGTGCCAATAGCAACTGCCAGTGAGTCACAGCCGGTTTTTTCGACAAATTCTTTTGCTTCGTCAGGATCTGTGTAGGTAGCGTCTTTGGCAGCAACATTAACGTCATCTTCTACGCCGGCAAGTTTGCCAAGTTCAGCTTCAACGGTAACGCCTTTTGAATGAGCGTAATCAACGACCTCTTTGGTCATTCTGATATTTTCTTCTAAAGGATATTTGGAAGCATCAATCATTACAGATGTAAAACCACCATCGATACATTTTTTACAAATATCAAAACCGTCACCATGATCGAGGTGGAGAACTACAGGTATATCTGCACCTGATGCTTCAGCCATTTCCATTGAAGCCTGAATCAGATGAATCAGATATTCATGTCTGGCATACTTTCTGGCACCGGCAGAAACCTGAATAATCAGGGGTGACTTTTCTTCTATAGCTGCCTCAAAAATCCCCTGGACAATCTCCATGTTGTTAACGTTAAATGCACCAATTGCATAGCCGCCCTTATAGGCTTTTTCAAATATTTCTTTTGAAGTTACGAGTGGCATTGACACCCTCCTGTTTTTTCTTTTATTGCACTAATAGCGCTGAATTTACGACCTTGAAAGTTTAACAGAACAAGTGCACAAAAGTCAAAATCAAGCAAACCACAAAGAAAATAACCACAGAGCTCGCAGAGAAGCACAGAGAATCTTTTTCAGCCATTGTTCCCTTCGTCAGCAAGCCTTCAGAAAAACACCTGTGTTTTTCTGAAGGCTTGCTGACGAAGGGAAAGCCGGACGGTGAAACCGCCGGCTAATTGTCCAAAGGACAATCCACGGCTGAAAAAGATTAAAAAATCGTCTCAGTGTCCTCGGTGATCTCTGTGGTTAAAATTCGATATTTGACAAAAGAAATAAAATCTTAGGGGCGGACCTCTGTATCCCCTGCTATTAAACTGACCCTGGATTCCGGTTCTCATTTCATTCGGCCGGAATGACGAAAACAGGATAATTTAATTTAATAAATACCGATACCGACAAACGACAGTTAATGTCCTACCCCCACAGCCACTGAAAAGACAAAGTTAAAAAATTTATTTTCTGGCTGTGATTGCAGCAGAACAAACATATTTTTCTGCGTCTGGAAACCAGGTTTTTATCATTTCACGGCTTTCGGGCTTCAACTCTATTTTGA
>JBNJGH010000029.1:0-31993 GCA_051747585.1 Candidatus Rifleibacteriota bacterium | reverse complement strand
TTTTAAGGTTTTATTATCTGGCCATTCTGATGAAATAAGCATGACGGTGACTAAAATCGACGAAAACGGCTTTATTCGCTTTGATAAATCAGGCGGTATCAACCCAAAGGTTTTACCCGGTCTGAAAGTAGATATTCTCGGATTTGGCAAAACCATAAGCGGAGTAATTGGCTACTCATTAAAAAAAGATAAAGATGCTTCAGAAAAACCTTCCTGCAAAGACTTTTTTATAGATTGCGGTGCACAGAGCGCAAAAGAGCTGGAAAAATACGTGCGAACCGGCGATTACATAGTCTATAAAAGCAAGCCCGAAATGTTATTGAACAACAGAATAGTCTGCAAAGCTCTGGATGACAAAACCGGTTCTTTTATTGTTGCCGAAGTAATGCGAAAGCTCAGCAAAAAAAATCTTAAAGTTGCAGTTTACGGCCTCAGCTCAACCGGAGAAGAAACCAATCAACGAGGAGCATTTTACGCTGCGTCTCGAATCAAGCCCAATATGGCTATAGCCTGCGACGTGACCTTTAACACAGACACACCCGGCGAAGACAAAGAGCATAAGCCGGCGGTAGAACTTGACAAGGGGCCGGCTCTTTCTATCGGCAGTCCAATCAATGTAAAAATCAATGAGCTTCTTGAAAAAACCGCTAAAAAAAGTAAAATACCCCTGCAGTTTGAGCTGACACCGGGCAGAACCTGCACCGACGCCGACAGAATGCAATTTTCAGGACAGGGCGTTCCGGTTGCGCTGGTTTCTTTGCCATTACGATATATGCACTCGCCAATAGAAATTGCTTCAATGAAAGATATAGATATGGTTATAAAGCTGCTGGTAGATATGATAAGCAACCTGAAAGGCAAAGAAGACCTCAGGCCGGTTACTCCATGAAACTCCTATAAAGAATCTATATTATAGTGCAGGCCCACTGATTTTTTGCGTTGCATGGCAGCTTCTATAATCAGCTCTGCAACCAGAACCAGGTGACGCAGCTCTATAAAATTCCGGTTAACTCGATGCCGTGCATAATATTCCTGTATTTCATCTTTCAGTAAATTTATGCGGCGTTTCGCTCTTATCAATCTTTCATTACTGCGAACTATCCCGACATAGTTCCACATAATGCGCCTTATTTCTTCCCAGCTATGAAGAAGTAAAACTTCTTCTCTGGGCTTCTCAACCTTTGAGTCATCCCATTCCGGAACATGTTCGACATCGCAAAGAGGTGCATAATTTTCGCTGATATGTCGAGCAGCAGAAGTAGAAAAAACAAGACACTCGAGGAGTGAATTGCTTGCAAGACGGTTCGCCCCGTGCAAACCGGTGCAACTGGCTTCTCCCAAAGCATACAAACCGGAAACGGCAGTGCCACCATTAAGATCTACTTTTAAGCCACCACAAGTATAGTGAGCTGCCGGAACTACGGGAATTGCCTCAGTAGTAATATCTATACCTTTATCCAGGCACTTCTGAAAAATTGTCGGAAAGTGAGAGCGAATAAAGTCTGAGCTTTTAAAAGAAATATCAAGATACACATGACGAATGCCAAGCCGTTTCATTTCAAAGTCAATTGCCCGGGCAACAATATCGCGAGGCGCAAGCTCAAGTCTTTTATCAAAGTTTTTCATAAATCTGGTGCCATCAGGTAACAAAAGCTGTGCTCCTTCGCCCCTCATAGCTTCAGTAATAAGAAAAGAGCCTCCTTCGGGCTGGTACAAACAGGTTGGGTGGAACTGGTTAAATTCAAGATTTTCGACCCGACAACCGGCTCGATAGCCCATTGCAATGCCATCTCCACTAACAACCGAAGGGTTGCTGGAATAAAGATAGACACGGCTGGCACCGCCAGTTGCTATTGCTACGGCTCCGGCAATAAAGGTATCAACCTGGTCGGTAGCTTCATTATAAATATAGGCTCCCACACATCGATCATTATGTTTGATCAAATCGATGCCAACAAAACCGGAAAATATTTTGATATTTTGCCTTTTGCGTGCCGAGCGCAAAAGAGTTTTTTCCAGCTCTTCTCCGGTAGCATCGCTGGCGTGAATAATTCTTCTGTGAGAATGCCCGCCTTCGCGGGTCAGATGATATGGTGCGTCTTTATAAGCCCCTGCTCTGGTAAATTCAATACCCTGTTCGAGCAACCACTTAATACATTCAGGGCCATTTTCGACAGTGAATCGCACTGCCGACTCATCGCAGATTCCCGCACCAGCAATTAGAGTATCTCGAACATGAGAATCTAAATTATCAGATTCATCGAGTACAGAAGCAATACCGCCCTGAGCATATTTGGTAGAGTTTTCTTCGGGTTCGTCTTTGCACACAACTGCAATCGACATCTGCTCTGGCAATCTTAAAGCAAGAGTCAGGCCGGCAGCGCCTGCGCCCAGAACAAGAACATCAAAGTTCTTTTTCATAAAGGTTTACTCGACTCTCAAATCAAATCTCATAGATAAATTAATCGCTCTGACATGCTTGGTCAGCGAACCGGATGAAATATAGTCCACTCCGGTCGCGGCAAGCTCTGCAATATTATGAAGCCCCACATCGCCCGAAACTTCGAGTTTTGATTTACCTGAGTTTATTTCGACTGCTTTTGTTATATCTTCGACCGAGAAGTTATCGAGCATTATTATGTCTGCGCCGGCCTGCAAAGCTTCACGGAGTTCCATAAGGCTTTCGACTTCTACCTCGATGCTTTTATTGCGATCTATATTGCGCGCCGCCTTTACCGTTTCGGTAATAGAGCCACAGGCGTTAATATGATTTTCTTTAATTAAAAAAGCGTCAAACAAACCTATTCTATGATTAGTACCACCGCCACAGCTTACAGCGTATTTTTGCGCCATTCTAAGCCCCGGAACGGTTTTTCTGGTATCGAGCAATTGTGTAGATGAATTGCCCATCTTGTTTACAAATTGCCTGGTAACTGTGGCAACTCCCGACAAAGTCTGAAGGAAATTCAAGGCTGTTCTTTCTGCAGTCAACAAAGCTCTGGCCTTACCCGCAACAGTGAAAATAAGACAATCTGCCTCGATATCATCACCATCTTCATAATTCCACTCGATTTTCACCTCAGGATCAAGACTGCTAAAAACCTTATTTACCCATGCCTGGCCGGCAAGAATCATATCTTCACGGGTTATAACCAAGGCTTTAGCTTTTCGAGTTTCGGGTATCATTAAAGAGGTAATATCTTTTTGCCCCTGCAAATCTTCATTTAAAGCAATTTTTACCGATTCTGAAATAATCTTTTCAAGTTCCATATTTCACTTCCTGAAATCTAACATTCTCTGTAATGGTATAAGAGCCTTTTTAATAATTTCCGGCTCAAGTTCAATCAGGTTATTTTCTTTTTTGAGCACCTCATAAATATTTTGCAAACTGTTCATTTTCATCCAGGGACAGGTTGTTTCATGTTTCATTTCTGAATTAAAAGAGGCGGTTGGTGCAAAAATAAACTCTTTATCGGGCGAAGCCTGCAGCATTTTATACAAAATTCCATTTTCGGTGGCGACAATAAAACTGGAAGCACTCATTTTCTGCGTTGCCTTCAATAGTTGTGAAGTTGAACCCACAACATCTGCCAGCTCGATTACTTCGGGTTGTGATTCGGGATGAACCAGAACAGGCGCGTCCGGATAAATCTTTTTGTGCTCTTTGATCGCTGCGGCATTAAATTCAGCATGAACCACACAGTAGGCATTCCAGCATACCATATCAGCGCCAGTTTCTTTTTTGATATAATTACCCAGGAAACGATCCGGAGCCCAGAGAATCTTCTCTCCTCTATTGGCTAAATACTTAATTACATCTACAGCGATACTTGAAGTTACAGTCCAGTCAGCCTGCGCCTTTATTGCAGCTGCGGTGTTGGCATAAACCACAACGGTTCGATCTGGATATTGCTGACAAAATTTTCTAAATTCATCTGGCTCACAGCCGATATCAAGAGAGCATTCTGCAGACAAATCAGGCATAAGAACCTTTTTATCGGGGCTTAAAATTGCAGCTGTTTCGCCCATGAACCTTACTCCTGCCACAACCAGGGTTTTCGCTTTGTGTTCGGCTCCAAACCTTGCCATTTCAAGAGAATCGCCTATAAAACCGCCTGTCTCTTCAGCTAATCGCTGTATAGAATCGTCTGTATAATAGTGGGCGATAAGAACAGCATTTTTTTGCTTGAGCAGTTTTTTTATGTCTGCAAATAGTTCTGCCTGTTTTTGTGCATCAATTTTTTCAGGTAATTGCTCAGGAACTTTTTTCTTAAGACGTGCAGTAAAATCAGTGCTTTCAAGCATTAGTTGCCCCCCGCGATGGTTTGAATCAGTATGATAACATAAGTTTCTTTTAATAATAAGCAAAAGGAAAAAGCGCCAGCTAATCTTAAGCTGACGCAATTTCGGTTTGCTTTTTCTTATTTTCCAGTCCTCAGTGCTCTAAAAATATTATATCCCAAAATCACAAATTTGCAAGAACGGAACTGTACGATGGGTAAAGTTAGTTTTGGTTATTTTGCCCGGAATCGTCTTCTGAAAACTCGTCTTCAGGCGGGATTTTCATTTCGTCCAGATTATGGTGCTGATCTTCAAGAGCCAGACTGGACTCAAATGCAAGAACCCATATTGTTTGAAAAATGATTTTTACATCGAGAATAAGGCTGTAATTATCAAGATAAAAATAATCATAAGTAACCTTATCTACGAGCCTGAGATAAAACCTTGAGTTTACCGCCGCCAAGCCGGTAACACCTGGCTTAACCGAAAGACGGCGCCCTTGAAATTCACAGTATTCGCGAACAAAAAAAGGTCTTTCGGGTCGGGGACCGACTACAGACATTTCTCCGGTCAATACGAGAAAAAATTGAGGCAATTCATCTATGCCGTATTTACGCATAAACTTACCAAGCGCCGTAGCTCTGGGGTCGTCTGCCGTCGCTACCTTCGGGCCTTTCCCAGCCTCTGCTCCGGTGCGCATCGAGCGAAATTTGATAACATCGAACTCTTTGCCATAACGACCGACCCTTTTCTGCTTAAAGAAAGTGGGCCCCCTGGAGTCGAGTTTTACCAGAATCGCGGTCAATATCATTACAGGAGAAGTTAAAAGCAGTGCGAACAAAGAGAATAAAATATCGAAGATTCTTTTACCCAGTCTTTGAAATTTACTCAACGGATGTGAGCCAATGCTAATCAGAGGAAAATCTTCGAGGCTTCTCAAGCCTATACTTCCAGCAGTTTTTCGAGGATCAGTTGTAATTCTAACCTTGAAATCATGCGGCTCTTCTTTGCGGAAATAATAGATCTGAGCCCAGAACTTATCAAGATTCAGAGCAGGATCTGTTACAAAGACCTCATGGGCATGCCGAAAAACAACTTCAGAAGCCAGATCTTCTATTTGTCCGGAAGCTAACACACTTACGAGCTTGAGCCTTATTCCTCCACGCTTATGAAAATGCTTTATTATTCTTTTACCCTCAAGCTCATTACCAATAATAATAGTTCTTTTAATTAAAGGGTGGGGCTTTAAAAAGCGGGTGAAAATGACTCTTAAAATAAAAACGGCCACAATACTCAATGCTGTCGCCATAAGAAACACAGGACGAGGAAAAGTATAGGACTGGCGGGCCATAGATCTAGATAAAAAGGTTAATAGATTGAAACTGACAAATGAAGCCAGCAAAGTGCTGGTAGCATAAGAAAAAATATCTGAAGCCGCTTTTAGCTCTCTGATTTTAAACAATCCGCTCAGCACCCCAAAAAAAACATAGAAAGCGACCAACCATGGGCGCACCTGCAAATAAGCATTTACATACATTTCCGGGTTAGGATGCTCAATAAACCAGAGTCTGAAAACGCCGATAAAAACTGCATTCATTATCAGCAGATCCAGGGCGATAAAAATCAGAAAAAGAAGATTTTCAGCTCCACGCGGAAGCCGAAGTTGTTTAACACTTCTTTTGCTGCGAGAGAAAAGCATTATTTACTGTTTTATGTTTCCCATTAAAGTAAAAAGCCGGGCAATGTGTATTTTTTCCTGTCTGATAAGTTCCTCGATCAAAGGTCTGTTTTCATCGTCTTCGCCAAGCAGATTAAGAATTTCGTTAAAGAACAGAACCGTATCTTTTTCGAAGCTTATTGCGTGATAAATAGCCTGCTCGTCAGTTTTTATCTCGGCAGTGACTTCCCGGTGAGATTTCATGTCTGGAAAAACACGGCCATCGAACATCGCTTTAACATAATTATACATTTCCGGAGTTTTGTATTCGTCAGCAATTTCCATTTCCGGCTCTTTTTGAGCAAGTTTAGCTCTAATCTCTTTAAAAATTCCGAGATGGCTTTCTTCTTCATTTACAAGATAATTGAAAACTTCGCGGACCTTAGGGTTGTCAGTCTTCTCAGCCATTGCCAGGAAGTAATCCCTACCGTTTTTTTCTATCTGTATAGCAAGTTCTATGATTTCGTCGGCATTATAATTAAATGAAGTCATTTTGATCTTCTCCTGATTAATAATAATTATTTTAAAGCCAAATCAATTTCTCTGGCTATTTCCTCTAGATTTAGAATACGGGCAGCGGCATGTTGCTCAAGAGCAGCCCGGGGCATTCCATAGATTACCGAGCTCAGTCTATCCTGAGCAATAGTAAGCCCTCCCATCAGCTTAATATTTTTTAAGCCTCTAACGCCATCTTCACCCATGCCTGTGAGTATTATTCCAATTGTATTGTGAGCAAATTCTTTTGCTGCAGAAAAAAACAGAGTATTGATACATGGAGCAAAACTATCCTGCTCATCAAGGTTTGAGGTAACCGAAAAGAAATATTTCCCCTGCAGATTTCTTTGAACTCTTGTCTGGTAATCGCCCGGACAAATGTAAGCTACTGAATTTTGCAATTCTTCGCCATCAACGGCTTCTTTAACTCTTATCGAGCAAATTGTATTCATTCTGCCGGCATAAGCGCTGGTAAAAGATTTTGGCATGTGTTGAGCAACTATGACAGGAGCAGGAATATCGGGAGGCAATAAAGACAATATTTTTTGTATCGCAGGAGGACCACCGGTTGAAGCACCGATAAAAACAGCTTTACTAATAACTTTATTTGTTTTAACAACAGTCTTTTTATATTTTCGGCGTGCACCACTGTATTCAAGCTTGACCGACTGGGGTTTACAACGGGCAACAGCGTGAACTTTTGCAAGAAGTTCACGCTTTAAACCTAAAATTCCGATTGAAAGCGTCGAACCGGGCTTGGGAACATAATCAACCGCACCAAGGTCAAGAGCATCAAGAGTAACTTTTGCTCCTTCCTGAGTTAAAGAACTTACCATTAAAACCGGGGTGGGACAAAGACGCATTATTTCTTTCAAGGCATGCAAGCCATCCATTATCGGCATTTCTATATCCATGGTGACAACGTCCGGGCTCAGCCTGGCAACCTTGTTTACCGCATCTTTCCCGTTTGCTGCAGAGCCTACGACATGTATAGCATCATCCTCTTGAAGCATGCGTTCGATAGCCGTTCTCATAAAAGCGGAATCATCTACGACAAGTACTTTTATTTTTTTTATTTCATTCATTTGTATCTTCCCGCTTCAGGCTTACGATAACAATAAGAATTTCTATAACTGATAACTTCTAAACAATCAATACCTTTAGGCAGGCATTCGCTTTCTCCCAGGCAGAGCAATCCGCCGGGAACGAGCTTGTCAGCGAGATTTTTCACTAATTCACGTCGAAAAACTTCAGAGAAATAAATTAACACATTTCTGCAGAAGATAATATTCGAACCTGCCATAAAACTTAGTTCATGTCTTTGTTTTAGATTCAACTTTCTAAACTGCACAAGATTTGCAATCTCATCGGCGATTTTGCAGTTGCCTTTTTCATCTCTTCTTCCAAGTCTCAGATTGAGTAATTTTTCAAACTTTTCAGCCTTGTTTCTTAAAGAACGTTTATTGTAAAACCCCTCTTTGGCTATTGCAAGATTCTCTTTGTTAATATCTCCGGCATAGATGTGAAAACTGGTTCCCGGATGCTCAAGTTGAAATCTTTTAGCCACCATAGCTAATGAGTAGGCTTCTTCTCCCTGGGCACAACCTGCGCTCCAGACTCTAATTGCCTTTGACTTCCCTTTACTTTTGTAAAGATGAGGAAAATACTCTTCATACAAATATTCAAACTGCCCGGGGTTTCTAAAGAAAAAACTTTCACTCACGGTAAGATGAGAAATAAGATCAGATAACGCCGGTTTGTAATCATTACCATAATTTAAGGCACAAATATAATCCTCAAAACGCAGCACGCCAATTTGCTTCATATGCTCTTCAATATAGGGGGTTATATCTCTCGAAGTAACCCTTTCGAGAATTATTCCGGAATAATCTCTAATTAGATCAGCTATCTTATTTAATTGTTGTCTTAATAAAATTATCATAGCTACGCTTTATGGTATGGATCTCCAGACATGATCGAAACAGTTCTATATAACTGCTCGGCAAGCACAAGAAGAGCAAGCTGATGATTTAAAGTCATTGGTGAAAGTGAAATAAACTCATGTGCTTCATTTTTTACTCTTTTATCAAGTCCGGCAGCAGCCCCAAGACAAAAAACAATTCTGTTCAAGCCGGAGTTTATTTTTTTTTCTATCCATTGGCAGAAACCTGAAGAATCTCTGGTGGTTGCATGCTCATCCATTGCTACTACCAGTTGTTTGCCTTTAATTCTTTTGATCATCTCATCTTCATTTTTACAATTAACAAGATTTACGGGCAATCGTTTAGAACACCTTGCAAAATACTGCTTTACCAGCTTTTCATAGGGTTTTTCCGATATTCGGCCAATCATTAAAACATCTATCCTCATTTCAACAGCCCTCGGGAAGAAAAGCTACAAAAATCGTCAAAAGTCGGCTGAAGCAAAATTTTGTTTTTAATTTTCGAGGACAAACCTGATTCTATTAAAAGCCTTTCGCCGACTTTATTCTGGGCTTCTATACTTACTCTGGTTTTCTTAAATCTTTTGGGGTTCAACTCAAAATAATTATGCACTACATCTCTTACCAGCCAGTTTGTATTAGACTCCTGGCTCAAATGCATAAGAACTAATATTTCAGGGTCTTTTTTCATTCGCGACAGGATTCCTCTAAACCCTTCGTTGGGAAGGTGGCCCTTCTTACTGCGAATTCTATTTTTCAGCCAGGCAGGGTAAATACTCTCTTTAAGCATTTGCTCGTCATAGTTGCTTTCTATGCACAACAAATTTGCATCAATTAGATTGGTAAATACCTCGCTGGAAAGATGACCAACATCGGTAGCAATTGCCAAAACCCTGCCTTCAAACTCAAATCTCATGCCCACAGGTTCCTGGGCGTCATGAGGCACGTTAAAAGGAAAACATCTAACTTTTGCGAGCTCAATTTCATTTCCCGGTTTAATTCTAATCGATGATTTTATCTGCACTCCACGGTCTCTCAGGGCAGACAAAGTTCCGCCACTGGCATACACCGGCAGATCGGGAAAACGCTTCAGCAAGACTTTCAACCCTTTGGCATGATCTTCATGCTCATGAGTTATAAAAATTCCGGAAAGATCTGACACCTCAAGATTTCTGCTACTTAAAAAATCTTTAATTTTTTTGCAGGAAAACCCTGCATCGAGCAGAAAATATGAGTTGTTGAATTCCAGCAAAGCCGAGTTCCCTTTGCTACCGGATCCAATAAAATTTATACCAAGCAATGACTGTTAATCCTGTAATTATTTTAAATTTGGAGTTTGAACCATTATGCACCCTGCCACAATAATTTTCCAGTAAAATAATAGTGGTTCAGACTTCTCCTTCGCGTAATTTTTTAAATGCGCGTGGCACATAAGCAGCAATCTCGCTGATAGTAACCGCATCAACGCCGAGCTCGGCGACAGCCTCTTCGGCGGCCTCAGCTTGGATATGCACAGCTGCGAGAGCAGCATTCAGCTCAGACAGCCCGGAGGCAATCAGACCAGATATAAGCCCCGAAAGCAAATCTCCTGATCCTCCTTTTGCCAATCCCGGATTGGGTCGACTCGAAACAAACGCTCTGCCCCTATGATCTGAAATAACCGTAACAGCAGACTTCAAAACCACAATAGTCTTAAATTTCAGGGCAAAATCACGAGCAACCTGAATCTGACTGGTGGCAACCTCTTCAAGTGGCACATTGAGCAAGCGTGCCATTTCGCCGATATGCGGAGTAATAACGGGAATATATTCACGATGTTTAAGAGCTTCTTTATTTTTAAGCTGATTAAGCGCATCGGCATCTAGAACCAGTGAACCATGCCAGCTATTCAAAAGAGTTTCGAGGCTTTTTTCAGCAACAGGGTTTCTTCCCCAGCCCGGCCCTGCAAGTAAGACTCTGTATTTTCCGTTTAAGTTTTCAACAAAATCGACTTTAAGGTCAAACACACCCTTACTGGATGGAATAAATGATACAATAGTTTCTGGAAGGACCTGTGAACAGATATTCCCTTTTAAACAATCCGGAAGCCCCAGATTAACGATACCTACGCCCGAACGATGCGCACCATAACTGGCAACGACACCGGCCCCCTGGTATTGATCCGAGCCTGCAAGTAGAAAAAGTTTTCCGGCACTGCCTTTGTGCAACTGATCGTCTTTGGGCGGAATAAGGGTCTGTACAAGCTGAGAAGTAAGCAGGAAACTGTCGGCTTCAACAGAATTGAAGGAACAATCCGGTATACCTATTTCAGCGATCCAGACTTCTCCGGTAATTTTTTTACCCGGAAACATGAACAGACCGACTTTTGCTGCCCCAAGAGTTATACAGTAGTCGGCCACAAAAGAAAGAGCCGAGATCTCACCGGTGTTTCCATTCAGGCCGGAAGGAGCATCGATGGCGATCTTGATAGCTCTAGAATCATTCATGGCATTGATAATATTGGCCAGCAAACCTTTGATCTGGCCCTTGAATCCTGTGCCAAAAACACTGTCTATGATTGCCTCTGAAAACTCCATGGCAATTCTTAGACGGTTTAGATCTTCTTCATTCTTAATTATTGAGGGCTTAAGTCCGGAGCGACAAAGAATATTATAATTGGCTGCAGCATCCTGACTGATGTTTTCAGGTTCTGTAGTCAAAAACACATAAACGGGAATGTTGTTGTTATGTAGATGACGGGCAATTACCAGCCCATCGCCACCATTATTGCCCTTTCCGCACACAATGGTAAATCTCTTACCCTTAAGTCCATCCAGAATTTTTTCGAGAGTAAAAAGAGTCTTGATTCCCGCATTTTCCATTAGAACCAGCGAAGGAATACCAACCTGATTAATTGCGTGGGAATCAATTTCACGCATCTGGTCTGAAGTAAAAAGCCTCATATCTGCCATCCTTTATTTTTCGATGGCTTATTATAGCAAAACCCCTATGCTTAATTCAAAAAAGCTAGAAATTTGCTCCCACACCGAGCGTAAAGGGGCGATAATCATAAAAATCTTCGTAAGAGCTTGGCGAGTGAACAGCAGCGTCCACCCAGAAACCACGATGGGATTTGTACCGGTATCCGCCAGAAACGACGTCGCCATTGTAATCAACAAAAAATTGCCCTTTATAACCTCTTTCGCCCGGCCGCCTTTTCGGATAATTAACCCCGATCAACAGGCACAAAGAATCGGGTTCGTTATTGCCGGAATCATAAGAACCATAATTCGCGACACCGCTGAAACGATTGCCACCAAAATTCCACCCCAGGCCGAATCCGCCTATAGAAAAATAAAGAGTGTGATAATTATTTGGATTTGTATCAAAAACACCGCCAAAGGCAACTTGCGAAAACTCCTGGCTTCCTATCGAGGGTAACCTCACCTTAAAACTAATCAGTGGGTCTGGATCAATAGATGTGTCGGTTAAGTTAACGCCTTTGGCAATGCCCATTTCAAAATCTTTAATTGGTGAAAAAGCAAAGGAAAAATTAGTTAAAGAATATTCTTTGTCGGTTATCGGGTTTTTATACATTCGATAATGGGCGCCAAGTTCGATTTCTTTTGCCTTGACGGTTTCATGAGAAGGAACATTAATAAAACCCGATGGGCCTTGGAGAGTAATAGCAGACGAAGGAATATAACCGACATAAATCAAGGCCGTTACAAATAAAAATAAAAAGCTCAGTTTATTTTTTTTCTTTTGTTTCATGAGGAACATTTTCACTTTCCGAATCTTTTTTACAGGGCTTCTCTTCTTTTTGTTGTTTGGTACTGAAAGTTTTATGGCATTCCCAGAAATTCTGGCAATAAGTGCAACAATTTCGCATTGCCATATTTCTTTCGCCCCTATACCAGTTAATTTTACAATTCTGGTAGTATTGGCACCTCCAACAACAATGCCAGTTGATTTTTAGAAAGTTTCGCCGCTTGATCTCTTCAATTATCAGAGCCATTGACATGAGGTTTTTTTCGACATTGTTAGCCCTCATAAGCTCATTAAACTCATCAATTTCTTCATCGGTGCCATAAAGATTTACAACAAAAATCTCTTCAGCAAAAACCGGCAGATATTCTTTAGTCATATTCAGTAATTTTCCGGAATTTAGATATAAACCCTGATCATTATCGGCAAATTTTACCGTTCCTTCGAATAATTTTACTCATTAATCTTATTATCGTCCAGCAATCAACTTAATACCGGATCCGGTAAACACCATGATGGACTTACTGTCAGGCACGGGATAAGCTCCAAGAATTTTATCGTTTACATGAAAAGGGGTGGCAATTAATTTATTTTTCTCAAGAAAATATAAAGATTCTTTACCAGCCACCCATAAATAGCCAGCAAAATTCATGGCAACAGGCTGATCGCTTATTGTGCCGACAAAGTCAAGGCTGGTTCCTGAAAGCTTAAAAATTCGGCCATCATTAACCCCGATAAACAAAGCATTACCCGGCCCTCTGGTAACTACAGTTACTTTAGAGCCTTCGAATCCGCCTTTGAAAAACACCAGATTCCATTGCTTGCGACTTTCTTGAATCAACACCCCTCGATTGACGACGACCACAAGTTGTGAATCCATTTTCCAGATGGAATGAAATTCACCTTTGAAGTCGCCCGGGATAGACGTCAGTGTTTCCAGTTTTCCATTTTTGTCAGATGTTTTAATTTCTCCATCTTCGAACAGCATGACAAGACTGCCATCTTTGCTGGTATTAATATCCAGAAGTCCGTTGGTAAAAACATCTTTAATAAACAACCGGGCAGAATCCTGCTTGATTTTATAAACCCCTTCCCCCGGTCCATAGGCGTAGCAAAACTCATTAGAACCTGCAAGAGCACCCAAGCCAACAGAGGGAACCCCATTGATTCTTTTCCAGGAAGACTTATGATGCAACCATATACCCCTGTTAAGAGTAGCCATATAATAATAGTCATTAACTTTTTGGAGATCAGAAAATACCGGCGTCTGCAGTTCAGGCGGGAACTTGGTTTCCGGAACGATGTCGCCTTCTGACTCGCTGGCAGTAGAATCGGTTGCACTTTCTTCATTCTGCTCGAGCTTATTTTCGAGATACTGAAAATCAGGCAATCGACCAAACTGAAGATCTGGAACAGGAATCATCGACACAACCGGCATAGATGGCGTATAGGATCCCACTTCTGGCACAGAACTTAAATAGGGACCATCTTTAACACTTACAAATGGAGCAAAGTAGCATAGCAGAATTGAATCAGAGTTAACTGCCGCCAGGAAAGATTTTCCCGCCGCCAAAGCCTGACAGGGAATCGATGAAAGCCTTTCCATTCTACCGTTTTTAAATCTATACAACCCCTCATCGGAACCAACAAACAAAACATCGCCTGAAACAAATAGATCATTTACAAAGCCGGGCTTGCCAGCGCTCAAAAGAGTCCAAACCCAGTTGCGGGCATTTCTATAACCGGCGATTACTCCCTGATCCGAGCCAATATAAACACTACGCTCTGTGGTAACCATGCTGCGAAGATGTCGACCGGCAAGAACCTGAAGACTCACAGGCTCAAAACTGTTATTACTGCCGGTCAAAATTCCGTCTTCATGCATTATCCAAAGTTCCGAATCCAGGCGACCAAAGTCTCTTACAGTTTTTCCCTGAGTACCAAGAATAAAAACCGCGGAGTCTTTGTTACCTCTAAGTACTCCTTTTGCAATAGTTCCGACAAGCAACTTCCCATCTTCAGTCAAGGCCAGAGAGTTAACAAGATCAGCCGGCAACTGATTTTTTTTATAAAGAGACTGAAGAGATGTGTTTTTTAAGGAATATATACCAGGGAACCCCCCAATAATAAGCTCATCATTTCTTACAACCATATCGCGAACATAGAAGTCATCGGGCAGGCCTTTGGTTTCGCTGGCTTTCCCCGTTACCGGGTCAACTACTGTAACCCCTCCGTCGCCACCTATATAAAGTTTCTCTTTATGATAAACAACTCTTGAAATTACAGAATGACCTTTTAATGGAAGGTCACGAACCTTAGAAACCTGACCGCTGAAAACTCCCGCATCGGCAGGAGATTGAGGAAGCATTGTTCCACCCGGGCTGAAAACAAACAAACCGTAGCAAAAAAGTAGAAATATAATTAAAAAGAAAAACTCGGGTATAAGTTCCCAGCAACGTGTTCGTAAAAACTCTTCTCTGCTCGAAAGTCGGGCCAGTTCTTCTGTAATTCCCATAAGAGTCTGCCGCTGTTCGAGGGAAGTTTCACCACCGGACTTATCAAGACTTTCAAAGTGGCTTAACAATCTGGCTCTTTGTCTTCTGAGAGCTTTAAGCTTTATAGTTAACTTGCCAATTTCCCACCAGCGAGCTGTTTCGTCTACGAGCCAGAACATGGCATCAACGGCATGATAAAACCATTTCTCAATCAGAGTCTGCTTTTCGTCGACCGATTTGATATGCAATGACTCGCCACAATGATGACAAAATTCCACCATTGGATAATTCATTTGCTGGCAATGGGGGCATTTTAAAGTTTTCTTTTCCATTTGAAGTATTCTCTTACTCTTAAAGCACAGTTGTCAAGACTTATGACAACTTTCATTATTCATTTTTCCATTGATGCAATTCACAGTTAGACTGCAATGGCCGCCCGAGAAAGGTCTCGCCAATTTTTACAAATGTTTCGGGACTGTCTGAAACAAAGAACCTGTTTAAGCCAGTCTGCCCATCGGCACAATTTATTCTTCTGGCCTTAAGCACATCTTTTACTTCATGAGCAGTTTCATGGGCAGAATCTATTAAGACAACTTCCGGCCCAAGAAATTCTGCGATTCTATTTTTGAGCAACGGATAATGAGTGCAGGCGAGAATGAGCGCAGAAACCTTACAACTTTTAAAATCTTTTAAATACATATCAATTGCCAACCTTGCTATTTCAGTTTCCACAATATTTTCTTCAACTATTGGCACCAGCAAAGGACAAGGACTGGAAATTACTTCAATATCACTGCGCAATCTTTTGATTCGCTTTTGATATGCCTGTGAATTTATTGTGCCCCTGGTGCCGATAACTCCGACAAGGTTACCGTCTGCGGCTCTAACCGCAGCTCTTACCCCGGGCTCTATTACCCCGATCACCGGGATTGAAAGCTGTTTTTTTAAATGGGATAAAGCCATGGCAGAAGCAGTATTACAAGCGACTACAAGCATCTTAATTTTGAGTTTTTCAAGAAAGCGGGCAATTTCAGAGGAATAATTTTTTATTACGTTGATTGATTTTCCTCCATAGGGAACTCTTGCCGTATCACCAAAATATATAAGATTCTCATGGGGTAGCAGCTCTCTGACTTTTTTATAAACAGTTAATCCGCCAACTCCTGAGTCAAAAATGCCTATAGATCTCTTATCATTCATTTTCTTCAATTGCTTTATCAGTATCAACTACGTCATCAATAATTTTTTTTCTTATTTTTCCAAGTTCGTTAATAATTTCTTCGCCAATAACTTTAAAACTCAACTGAAAATCTGTTAAACCAAGAGCGTCATCAGCCAAACCGTAGGTGGTTTTTATTTTTTCAGGCGGTTCATTTTTGCTTATACTTCTGGCCAGATCTTCTACTACCAGATCAACTCTTTTCACCATACTGGTCAGGACCAGACCAGGTGCAAGAGCATCCTGATTCATATCAACACCGATAACAAAATTTCTGGTTTTTACTGCAGCAGAAATTACCCCCAGAGCCGAAGCCCCTGCGGGTGGAAAAATCACGTCACAACCATTTTGATACATTTCCAATGCAATTTTTGAAGCTTTTGTCGAATCATTAAACCCGGAAAAGTCATCACTAACAAAGCGAGAAACCACCTCTATCGATTTAGAAGCGGCTTTAGCTCCATTAACATAACCAACCAGGAACCTTCTGATTACAGGAATATCAACGCCGGCCAGAAATCCGACTTTTTTGCTTTTGCTCATTCGAGCTGCCAGATAGCCACAAAGATAGGCACCTTCATCTTCACGAAACGAAACACCCCTTATATTTCCTTCATTAATATCTGAATCTATAATGTAGAAGTCAAGTTCAGGATGTTCTGCGGCAATTTTTCGGATTGTATCGACGAAAGCAACACCCACAGCTATTATCGCATCGAACTTCTGACCCGCAAAAAATCTTAGCGAAGCCTCATGGTTCTGCATATTAGACGGTTCAATAACGGTGCCGCTAACACTATACATTTCTTCAGCCTTTTTGAGACCATCAAAAGCATAGTCATTAAAACCTTTATCGTTAAGCCCCTTAGGGGTAATCATCAAACCTATTTTTACCTTATCGGCCGTTGAATCACCATTCTGGCTTTCACCGCAACCAACAAGCAAAAGAAACAAAACCGTAATTGCGCTTAGAATTCCAATGCGGAAAACTGATTGCGTGAAAAAAGTCGATTTAATCTGCATTCTTCTGCCTCCCTGGCGTATTGCTCTGCCAGCTCCGACCCGATATGGGAAAGCTGGATCTGTCTGTAAACTTCATGGGGACTTACAAAAGTAGATTTAGTTGCCCCGTTTTTTAAAGCTTCTTTAATATATCTGATTTTCTGCTTAATTTCGATCAAAGTTGCAGATTTTTCATTCTGCCATGGGGTATTTTTTTTGGGAACAAAAAATGAAAAAGCCACTGAGAGTGAAGCACTAGTGCAACTACACTTTATTTTGTCGATAAAATTGATCGTTGCGTCTACATCTTCTTTCTTTTCGCCCGGCAGCCCCGCAACAAAGTAAAGTTTTATATTTTCAAAACCATAGTCATTGATAGTTTTAATGGTATCAAGAAACCTTACAAAATTAAGAGGCTTGCCCATATCGGCTCGCAATTTTTCACTACCGCTTTCGGGTGCAAGGGTCAAACTTTTTACATTTGAACGCATCAAAGCTTCCAAAATATCTTTATTGAGCTTCTCCCATTTAACCGAAGAATTTCTTATGCGAATATTACGCTCGTTCAGCAATGAAAATATCTTTTCAACCTCGGGATGATCAAATAAAGATGGCGCGACAAGGCCGAGGTCTTTACAATCCGGGAATTGATCAAGCCACTTGCGAAACTGTTCAAACCTTAAAGTTCTTACCGGTTTGTAAATTACTCGAGCCAGGCAAAACTTACAAATTCGAGGGCATCCCCTCATAACCTCGAGAATATGTGCACCACCAAAAGCATTTTTATTTGAAACGATATGAGACCATGCAGGCTTGAGATTGATATTACAGTATTGTGCTACCGGGTTAATCGTATTTTTAACAGCCGGAACCCACACACCCGGTAGATCGGCAACATATTCCGGCTTAAGTTCTTTTTCAAGAAAGGTCGTCAAGACTGGTTCAAGTGTCGTTTCGGCTTCCCAGGGCACAATAACGTCAAAAATCTTTTCCATTGCTTTTGCATTTGAGGCAACAGCCGCACCGCCGGCAATTAAAAGTGGATGATACTTATTGCGTTTTTCAGCTTTTACCGGGATGCCCAGCGCAGAAAAAATACCGGGAATTTTATCGAAGTCTCCTTCGTAACTGAAAGAAAAAAGAAGAATATCAAAATCTCCCAGTGGTCTGTTGGTTTCAAAAGAATAAAACGGATGCTCAAGCGGCTTTTCGGTTTGCAAAGCGGGAAAAAATCGCTCTACACCAATTCCCGGAATAGACGAAGCAATTCGATGAACGGTTAAAAAACCAAGATTACTCATTCCAAGAGAATAAAGATTGGGATAAATTACAGCCAGATTGATTTTTCCGGCATACTGTGGAGTTATATACCAGTTTTCTGATTTTCTCAGTTCGGCGGTCAAAGATTCATAGTTATAACGATGTTTTAAACCCATTTTATCTCCGGATATAGAACAAAAGCCTATTAAGTTTGTGCATTAAGTGGCGGATAATTCTAGCACAGATGCAGAATACTGTTTATAATAAAAAAAGTAAAAGAATTACAATTTTTACCCTTGGATACCCAGGCAGAAAAATATTACAACATCATCAAGGAGAGGGCGGACGGAGTTCTGGTTGTCGCTCATACAAGCCTGGAGGGTAGAGATACCACAACCCCGGTTCGATCGCTAAAAATATTGCTTACAAACTACCCAAAATTGCAGCCCTTTTGTAGGGCACGAGAAGAGGCAATAGAACTAATACATCTGAAAATTATTGAAATTCCAGATGTAAAAGGATCATGGAATGGCAAAAGCATTAATCTGGAAACAAAAACAAATCTGATTCAAATGGCAGAGGTATTATTCAATATTTTTAAATAAAAACACACCTGCCCCAATGCACCTCGGCGGCATTTAATATTAACCTGCCCTTAAAATACGGACAGTTTATCGAATTAATAATGCCACTGGCAAAATTAGTAAAACACGAAAGTTTTTATTGACCAGCAAAAACCGGGGACTGTTTTGCCCCGGCTTTTGCTGATTAATTATTTTCTGGTCTCAGCCTCTTCTTCTTTTACGCAAGAACGCAGGAACTTCTCTATCGTCTACATTATTGTATGATGGAGAGCCGTTAACAACCTGTTGCTGTGGCTGAGTCTGCTGTGCAGTCTGTTCTACCGGAGCAGGCCTGTTTACTGTGCGCAATTCTTCCATAATTCTGCGTTTAGGATCGGCGCTGGCTCGACCTTCTTCGCCAAAACCTGTCGCAATTACAGTAATTTTCAGCTCGTCGCCAATCTCTTCATTAATAGCATGGCCGTAAATAATATTAGCTTCTGCATCAACAACTTCCTGAACTATAGAAGCAGCTTTGTGCACTTCATGAATTCCAAGGTCTGGTCCAGCTGTGAAGTTAAGCAGAACTCCTTTTGCACCTTCGATTGAAGACTCAAGAAGTGGGCTGGAAATAGCCATCTGGGCGGCAGTAACGGCACGGTTTTCGCCTGAAGCAGTTCCAATACCCATAAGAGCTGAGCCTGCCAGACTCATAATGGTTTTAACATCGGCAAAGTCAGTATTAATAAGACCGGGCACAGTTATCAGATCTGATATACCCTGCACACCCTGACGAAGAATGTCATCAGCAAAGCCAAAGGCTTCAAGCATGGTCACATTTTCCTGCGAGATTTCAAGCAATTTATCATTAGGTATAACAATAATTGCATCAACGCGATCTTTAAGGTTTTTTATGCCGAGTTCAGCAGCATTAAAACGTTTTTTACCTTCAAAAGTGAATGGTTTGGTCACTACGGCTACGGTAAGGGCACCGACTTCTCTTGCTACTTCAGCAACAATAGGAGCAGCTCCCGTTCCGGTTCCGCCGCCCATGCCGGCAGTAATAAACACCATGTCTGCGCCTTCAAGAACGCCGGCAATATGATCTTTATCTTCTTCAGCCGCTTTTTTACCAATCTCATAGTTTGCACCTGCACCAAGACCTTTTGTCAGCTTGTCACCAAGCTGGATCTTGATTTTTGCATTAGAACTGGTAAGAGCCTGTGCATCAGTATTGGCAGCGATAAACTCTACACCGGTAAGATTCGTATCAATCATCCGATTAACGGCATTCATACCGCCTCCACCTACACCGATTACCTTAATTTCAGCATTTTCTGCTGCAGCCTGGTTAAAATCAAACACCATGCAAGCCTCCTTATAGTCTGCTCTGCCCTTAGGCAAAATCTACTTTTTTTTCTAATAAATTTATCAATCTGTAAAAAATTTTCTAATTACTGATTGTATTCTTTCCAGTATACCACCAAGTGCACCAGTTTCTCTAGTCCCTGTGCGAAAATTTTGTGCACCATATCTAATAAGCCCTAAAGCGGTTGAGAACTTAGGATTACGCACCTGTTCGCGTAAACCCGTTACATCTATAGGTAAACCGCGACGCACCGGAAGCCCAAGAATTTCTTCGGCCAGTTCAGGGCAACCATTCATAAGAGAACTGCCACCTGTCAATACTACACCTGCCGGTATTACATCAAGAGCCACATGCTTTTCTATCTGCTCTTTTACTTCGTAAAAAATCTCTTCCATTCTGGGTTCAATTATTTCGGCCAGAAATTTCTGAGGGTATTCTTTTTTTCTTTCTCCTCCAGCGACCGGCACGTCAATTTTCATTTCTTCGTCAACCAGATCAGAACGCGCAACACCAGAATTAATTTTTAAATTTTCTGCCGCCTTTGTAGAAGTTTTAAGCCCAACGGCAATATCGTTTGTAACCAGTCGTCCGCCGACATCTATGCTGTGGGAATGGATAACATGACCGTTTTGAAAAATTATGAGGTCTGTTGTTCCACCGCCAATATCAACCAGAACAACTCCAAGTTTCTTTTCGTCATCAGAAAGCACTGCCTTACTGGAGGCGTAAGGCTGCAAAACCATATCTTCTACTTTAAGCCTTGCCATCTCACAACATTTTATAATGTTCTGCATTGCTGTTACGGCACCAGTGACTATATGCACCTGAGCCTCGAGGCGACCTCCAACCATACCAAGCGGGTTATTAATATCTTTTTGTTCATCGACCACAAATTCTCTTGGGAGTATGTGTATAATATCCTGATGTGGAGGTATACTTATAGCAGTTTTAGCATTTTCAACCGCACGATCTATATCTTCTGAAGAAATTTCCTGATTGTTGCCTTTAATAGCAACGATACCCTGACTGTTCATCGAGCAGATGTGTGCGCCGGCAATGCCCACGTAGACGCTTTCAATTACAACATCTGCAACCTTTTCCGCATCCTCGATTGCATCAATTATAGCCTGAGTTGTTCTTTCTATATCTACGATAGTGCCCTTTTTTACTCCATCACCTGAAGAAGCGTGCCCAACTCCGAGCACGTTAATAGTTGAGCCGGACACAGCCGCCTCTCCTATAACCGCGCAAACTTTCGTAGTGCCGATATCCAGGCCTACAACTAGATCATCCACCAGCAACTGAACCTCTGCTCCCTTCTGAAGCCCCCGTTTTGTTTCCAGGCCGAACTACGATACTGGGTGCCCTCATGTCGAGGTAAATTGGTTCTACATTATTCTTTCCAAGGTTGTCAAGCAATGCACACAAAAAAACGTAACGTTTTTTAAAATCATCGAGATTTTTTGGAAAGATTTTCACCCCATTTTCAAGGAATATATAGGGATTATGCAAATTTGAAAAGTTTATTTCTGAAATATTCTGCAAAATTTTTCCGCCAAGTTTTTTTACCCAACGCCGTGCAATAAAAAAAGAGTCTACCTCAACTAATTTATCACCTGCTCGACTCGTCTGCAAGTTAAGACCTGTAATAATTGGCAAATCCCTGTTTCCGAGACTTCTGGTATCTATTATAGTTCCATCTTCTGCAATTTCATAAAATGTTGTTCCAACTTTTGCATACATTATAGGCTCACGTTCAGAAAGTTTTATTTTAAGGGTATAAAGTCCCTGGAGTTCAACCGCAACATCTTTGATTACAGGATTCGATTCGAGACGCTCCAGAACGGACTCTTTATTGAGCTTAAAAACATTAAGACCGGGGTTTACCCCTGAAATGTTAATTACTTCCTGGGCAGTCAAAGTCTGGTTACCTACAACCTCAATTTTTTTCAGCTCAAAATAAGAGGTAGAAAAAAACAAATACCGTAGCTGCACAACTGCCAGATAACATAGACTTATGATTAACAAAATAAAACCAAAAATTTTAAATGGCCCCGCAATTTTTGACACATTGTTCCATCGGGCACGCCTCTGTCTATGGCGAAGCTTTTCCTGAGTTGAATCTGGCAGATTCCTCCCGGGCAATCTATATGCACGATTTTTTGCTTGAAATTCTTCCAACAGGTGGTAATTCCTCTGTAAAATATTTTAAGATAATAACAATTCTACAAAGGTTGCACAAGGCGCTTTATAAAATTTATTCAGCAAACTTCAAGTATTTTTTGTGAAATACTTTTCTCTACCCCTACAGGTCGGCTTTTTTTCATGGCTCGACTCATAGTTGCGAGTTTATCACTATCTTTTAGATTCTTTAAAATTTTAATAACCGCATCTGATGATAATTCAGAATCTAGAATCACTTCTGCAGCCCCCAGCTTCTGCAGGGCACGAGCATTTTTTTCCTGGTGATTGTCGGTTGCATAAGGATATGGAACAAGAATAGCAGGCTTGCCGCAGACTGCGATTTCAGAAAGCATAGTTGCACCGGCTCTCGATATAATAATGTCAGCAACCGCAAAAGCCTCTTTCATTTCATGAAGATATGACAAAAGTAAATAGTTTTCTTGAGCTTGGGAAACTTCGCTTTTTACCATTTCATAATCTCGTTCACCACTTATATGAAGCAATTTGCATCCCTGGATTTCTTTAAGCCCGTGTTTAACAAGATCCACGCACATCTTGTTAATGCTCAATGCTCCCCTCGAACCACCTACTGCAAGAATCCAGAATTCATTATCATTTTTCTTAAAACGAGTCCCTTTACTCCCATCGGCAAAAAAAGCTTTTCGCACGGGGTTTCCGGTCAAAAATATTCTTTTATTATCTACAGGTGCAGCTGATTCATAGGTCAAAAATACCCTGCAGGCACCAGCGGCAAACAATCGGTTAGTAAGTCCCATTGAGGCATTCTGTTCATGTATGACATAAGGAATACCCAGAAGTTTTGCCGCAGCAAGAGTAGGAAAAGCCACAAACCCCCCGGTGGTTACAACAAGATCCGGCTTAAAAGAACGCAAATGCCTTATTGCATCTGCCACACCCATAAAATTAATATAGGGGAAACTAAGCCACTTCCAAGAAGGTTTTCTCGGCATTCCCTGGGCACGAACCGGCATAAAAGACAAATTCTCAACTCTTGAAACAAGCTTTTCTTCCATGCCATTTTTAATGCCGACATAAGCTGTTTCAATAATTTGCCGTGAATCTTCAATAATTGCACCTCTGATTGCAAGTGCCGGATAAATATGCCCACCTGTTCCACCGCCGCTGAAAATTATACGCAATTATTTTCTCCTCAACCTGCTTTTATTGGCAGAAGGTTCTGAGAATCTGCCTGCAAAAGAATTATTACGACTTTCTTCAAAAATATTCTTGTTGGAACCATAGCGTGAAATATTAAGCAATATACCTACACCAACAGACAGGAAAATCAAGCTGGATCCACCATAACTTATAAAGGGCAAAGTTATGCCGGTGGTAGGCATAAGACTTAAAACAACTCCGATATTGACAATTACCTGCAACCCGACTATAGCGGTAATACCACAGGCTAGAAGATAACCGAACAAATCTGGAGCACGACTGGCAATATAAATTCCTCGCCAGAGAAAAATCAAGAAAAGAACAATAACCGTAATGCCCCCCAGCAAGCCAAGCTCTTCACAAATTATTGCAAAAATAAAATCCGTATGACGCTCGGGTAGAATGAAGAATTTCTGACGACTCTGACCGAGGCCAAGACCTAACAGACCTCCCGAACCTATTGCCACCAGGGATTGAATAATGTGATATCCGGTTGTATGAGGTGACCCCCATGGATTGAGAAAAGCCCAGAAACGCCTAATTCGGTAACCAGCATGAAATATTAGAGCAAAAACAAGAACTAAACCACCTGTTATAAGCCCGAAAAGATTTATTAGAGGGCCATTTCCTACAAAATATAAGGTAAGATATGTTCCAAATATAAGCGCAGCATTAGAAAGGTTTGGTGCTTTATATATAAGAAAAAAAACTATTGCAGTAACAAAAAGATCGGGCAACAGACCATGAAGAAAGCTTTTAATTCGATCCTGCTTGATTGTAATTGAATGAGCCATGTAAATGATAAAACAGATTTTGGCAAACTCTGAGGGCTGAAACCCGATTCCTCCAAATCTCAGCCATCTGCGTGCGCCACCAATGTCCCTGGAAACACCCGGGATCAGTACCAGTATTAAAAAGAAAATTGACACACCCAATAGAGGAATAGCCAGCTGCTCAAGCTTGCGATAAGGAAAATGAGAAAAGCCAAGCATTGCCAGGAGGCCGCCAATCACCCATACCAACTGTCTTTTAAAATAATAAAGTCCATCGGCCAGAGTAGCAAGCGAAGCAACAGAACTGGCAGAATAAACCATTATCAACCCAAGCCCCATAAGAGCTATGACAACAAAAAACAATATATGATCAAATTGTGAACTTTTATTCATTTGCCTTTAAAGCGCACACCAACTCTTTAAATTTTCTTCCACGTGCCTCAAAATTGGGGAAAAGATCATAGCTGCTGCACGCAGGGGAAAGCAGCACAGTGTCTCCTGACTCAGCCCATTCATAAGCTATATCTATAGCCTTTTCGAAAGAACTGGTAGCTTTGACCGGCACAAATCCCTCGAGAGCCGAACGAAATCTTTTTCGTGCTTCGCCATAAAGAACGACACCTTTAGCTCTGTTGCGTGCAGTCTCAACCCATTCGGAGAGGTCGGTGCCCTTATCTCTTCCGCCTGCAATGAGAATTACAGGCTGTTCACAGGCTTCTAGCGCTGTTTTTGAGGCGGCACAATTAGTTCCCTTGGAGTCATTGATAAAGTTTATCCCATTCAACTCACGAACCCATTCAAGACGATGTTCAACCCCCGGAAAGCTCGCAACTACAGACTCTAATTTGTCGTCGTTTACGCCGGCAAGTAGAGCTGCAAGAGATGCACTCATTATATTTTCTACATTATGTCTGCCAATAATCTTTGCACTGGAAACAGGAAAAAGTTCTTTTCTGATCCCCTCAAAATTATAGTAAACAAAGTTTTCATTTTCTACGGTTAAAGCAGGAAAAACCCTACCCGCTGTCCAGCCAAACCAGGCTACTTTGCAATTTACCGTTTCAGCCATTTCGTGCATTGCCGGTTGATCATAGTTAAGAATCAACCAGTGATTTTTGTTCATATTCAAGGCAATGCGCTTTTTGGCATCAAGATAGGCTTTATAGCTGGGATACCTATCAAGATGATTTTCGAAGAAATTAGTAATAACGCCTATATCAGGAGTAAAATCAAATATTGTTTCGAGTTGAAAACTGCTTACCTCCAGCACCTGCACGGATCCTTCATCCGTTTCTGCTGCGAATTCCATTATTGGAATTCCAATATTTCCACCAAGAAATACCTTGTCGAAAAAAGTGCGGCAAAACCGGGCAAGCAAAGTTGTTGTGGTGGTTTTTCCATTACTACCGGTCACAACAAGTCTTTTACCCCGAGAAAGCCGATAAGCAATTTCAATTTCACTGAAAACCGGTATATTCCTTTTATCAGCTTCAATCAAAACAGGTATGTCGGTTCTGACGCCCGGACTTAAAATTATAAACTCGGCATCCAGCACTTTTTCGCTGTGCCCTCCTGCTTCAAAACCGACTTGTTTGAGCAGGCCATTCTTGGTCAGAACTTGTTTTAACTTTTCTTCATTTTGTATGTCGCTTACAAAAATTTCAGCGCCACTTTTAACAAGGCTTTTAGCAGCCGCCAAACCACTTTTAGCTGCACCGATTATACTTATTTTTTTTCCTGATAGATTCATTGTCTGCCTCAAATCAGCTAATTAAAATCATTGGCATATATTAGCATACTGTGCACCAAACAACAATGCAGACCATTTATAATTTGCGCACAGGCAACGAAAGCTTTTCTGCCAACCTGATCTTTTCATCGAACTCAAGTTCAACTCTTTCTTCGCCATCCAGCTCAAAAATTTTTTTGGCTTTAAAAACGCTTTCATTGTGCTTTATTTCAGCTTCTGATCTTTGCAAAATCGACCTTTGCACCAATTTTTTGCGAATACCCAAAGTGGGCAACTCTGTAAAAATTAGATTTTCAAGCATCTCCGTTTTAGAAGTTGAAGCCATGACCTGCAAAGCCCAGCCAGGCCGACCTTTTTTCATGGTCAGGGGTGTCATGCTTGCATCCAGTGCTCCGCAACTCATAAGTCTGGCACAAACATGGCCCAACAACTCACCGCTTACATTATCGAGATTGGTAGTCAACTCAAAGATGAAATCCGTTTTTTTTTTAGATCTTGTGAACCCTTTTTTAGAAAAGCTCTTAAAAAGTTTGGTCTTCCGGTATTAAAACTGCCAAGTCCATGCCCTACAGCTTCATAAACAAATTCCCCAGGCCCCACTGGCTCAGCCTTCATTCCCCGTAATATTGCCGCTCCGGTTGGAGTAGTTAATTCAAAGGGCACATCAGTATCGATAACCACCGGGAACCCCTTTAACAAGACTGCGGTAGCAGGTGCAGGAACCGGAATCTTGCCATGAGCACAGTTGACCATTCCAGACCCCAGATGAACCGGCGAAATTTTTATTTCGCCAATATTTAAGTCATCGAAACAGACTGCCACCCCAACCATATCAACAATACTGTCTCTTGCACCAACCTCATGAAAATGAACTTCATCGATAGATTTACCATGAATTTCTGCTTCTGCAGCTGCAAGCTCTGAGAAACATTTCAAAGCAATTTCTCGAGCATTATCGCTTATATCAGCTTTTTCCAGCAATGCACGGATTTCCGGCAGGCCTCTATGAGGGCCATGATGATGATGGTGATGATCACCATGTGAATGATTTTGAGAATGTTCGTGGGAATGCTTGTGAGTATGCGAATGCTGCGAATCGTTCTTATCAGGTGTGGCATGCATAACATGGTCTTCGAGAGTGTTAAAATATGTTCCTCTTATGCCCATATTAAGCTTTTCTTCAAAAATAAGCTCCACTTTGCCTTCTTCAAATGGAATTGAAGCCACGGCTTTTTCAAGTTTTTTTCTGTCAGCACCCAGATCGATCAGAGAAGCAACAGCCATGTTGCCAGCAATGCCACTGAAACAATCCCAATATAAAATATTCATCTACATTTACCTTTCACAATTCTTATCGCGGCTACAGCTGCACCAAAGCCGTTATCGATATTTACTACCACGATGCCCGCTGAGCATGAATTTAACATACCAAGCAAAGCCGAGATTCCGCCAAAGCTCGCACCATAACCGACAGATGTCGGCACTGCAATTACGGGACACTGGACCAGACCGCCGACAACACTGGGAAGAGCTCCTTCCATTCCCGCAATTACAATAACTGCGTCTGCGTCTGCAATTTTTTTCATTCTGCCCAGCAAGCGATGAATTCCAGCCACTCCCACATCATAAACTCTTTCGACCTGCATTCCGGCGAATTCCAGCGTCAGAGCGGTTTCTTCCGCCACAGACAAGTCCGAAGTGCCCGCCGCCAACACAGCCACTTTGCTGGCTGCGTTAATTTCCACATCAGGACGAAACCAGGCAATATGACTTTGATAATCAACATTGATTTCAGGATTTTTTTTCTGCAGAGCATTGAGCGATTCATCTGAACATCTTGTAGCCAGAGCTTTTCCATTTAATTCCAGCATTTTGGTAAAAATATCTACAACCTGCTCTGGAGTTTTGGAAGCAGCATAAACAGCTTCGGGAAAACCTGTTCTATGCTCCCTGGTGCCATCTATAACCGCGAAGCTGGTTTCGGAGCCATGGGTAAACTCACGGGCAAGAGCCAACTCAGCATCAACGGGAGAAATTTTCCCATGACGAAAATCTTCAAGAATTTTTCTTATTTTTAAATTTACCGGATCCATATTTCTCCCTGCCCTGAAATTAAATTATTTAATCAGAGAATACCGCAAAAAATATTTGAGTTACAACCTATATTAGTTTTTTATGGCTAAATCAGGCTGTTCATCGGTATGGCTTTTGCTTCTTTTGATCAATTTCAGGGCTTGAAGGTCTTCTTTAGAATGGCCAGCCAGAAAGACAATGGTTCCTATAATTACAGCAAACCACAAAGTCAGAGATCTTATCAAAAAAGTCGCAGATAACGCCTGGGCTTCAGGAATTGAAACATAGACAAAAAACAACCCCATTGCTCCTTCGGTAACAAGCAAGCCTCCGGGTAGAAAAGAAAGAGCACCGACCACTGAGCTGAAAGCATGGGCAAAAATAGAAATAAGCAACAAAGATTCGACACTCACATTCAAAGACTTGAAAATAAAATAAAGAGCAACACCTTCTCCGGCCCATGAAACAGCACTTAACAACACAGAAATGAATAGATTCTTCAGCGTAAGAAGTGATTCAAAAGTGGCTTGAATTAATTTTACGGCTTTTAAAAAGCCTTTCATAAAACCTGCTCGGGCGATTACTTTATTTAGCAACAGCCAGAACGAATTCCTTGTTAACAAAATGATACCTGCAACAAATAGCAATGCCAGCGCCGTTATAGTCTGAGGCTTGAATGAAAACTGATATGAACCTATAAGGCATAGCACCATTAAACCCAGCAGATCAGTTAAACGCTCTGCCATTACAACAGGAGCAGTACGAGATACCGGAATATCGAATCTGGCTTTTAGTAAAAAAGATTTAACCAGTTCGCCAATTTTTCCCGGGCTTAAGACCATGGTAAAGGCGGCAAAAAATATCCATAGATTCTGCCCAAGGGGAATGCTTACGCCGACAACTTTCAAAAAAAAGCACCACTTAAAAAAGCGCAACATATAGTTAAAAAGAACTGCCGTAATTATGAGCAAAAGCCAGGTGGGATCAATTGCAAGCAAAAGTTCGCTCACTTTATGATAATCAGAAAACATTGCAACGACAGTGATTGCCGCCACCAATGCAATAAATAACCATATAGCAAGTCTTACAACTATTGCTTTTGCCGAGAAACTACTTTTCACAAAAGCATTTTTTCATAAGAAACTCAGCAAAGCAATAGAAAAACGAATCAGTTATCTGCAAGGCCTTTGTAATAGTTGTCAACAGCTTCGCCAGATATTTTTTCAAATGTCTGATCATAGTCTTCCAGGTCACTTACCGGAAGGTTATTAACAAATGACGAGCTTTTCACATTAGACTTCATTTCTAGTTTAAAACCCCATAAGACTTTATCAGGCAAATCGTTTTGAAAAACTTTTGCAAAATCTTTGAAATCTGGAGAAGCGCCATCATCATATCTTGCACGTTCGAGAGCTGCTGCAAAAAGTTCGGCTTTAGCGGCATTCTGCCAGTTATCGCCATAGCTCTGCAACATTCTTTGATTGGCAGCTTCCATAATAGACGACATCTGGCTTTCTATCTCGTTATCTGCATAGCCCTGGGCTCGTAACCGGTTAGTTTTCATTTCTACAAATTCGTTACGAATCTGCGAAGGCTTTACCATCAAAGGAGAATTGTAAGCCTCTTTAAGTCTTCTTTGCAATTCAGCATCCTTGAGCTGAGATGGGTTTTTAAAAAGCTTGTCATACCAATAGGCACCTTCACCGCCTTGATATGGCCTGGTTCGAATTTTATTACCTGCAGCATCTCTTATTACAACGTAGAGTTTGCCATCTTCGCCCTTTTCTATATTGGGATTGAGCTCGAGGTTCTTACGGCTAACTTTTCCTTCGAGATACTTGAGATGCTCGGCGTTGGCATCGGCGGCCTCAGTAAATTCGTAACTCATCTGGGATTCAGCCTTGGCCCGAAGTTCTTCCTTGCTCAATGAGCTGTTTTCTGGTCGGGCCTTGAGTTCTTTAACTTTAAACTCAATATAGGACTCTTTACCCAGGGCCCTGGCAAGCTCGGCACGGCGCTTATAATCAATTTCCCGGGTAACCTGGCGGGTAATCTCTTTTAATTTTTGCTGGTTTGCCGGAAGCTTCTGAGCGTCAGCAGCAAAAACCAGAGCTCTTTTATACTCCTCTTGAATGCTTTTTACCTGAGCTTTATGAGCGTCAAGAGCTCTTCGGTAGGCCCTTTTGGATGTAAAGTCAGCCAGCGCGGGTTGTTCGGCCTTTTTTGCCTCAAGCCGTTGCCGTATTTGAGAAGCTTTTTTATACTGAGAACTTTGCTCTTCATAGCGCTGTTGAATTTGTTTTCTCTTAGCTGAAGGTAGATCCCATAGCCTGGTTTTTGCCAGAGATGTTCCAACAATAGCGGATTGAACAGCAGCATTGGCTGCCAACGACTTGGTTCCCTCTGCAATAAGACTTATATCTTTATAAGTTTGTTTTAGCTCCTCAATTTTCCCTTCATAATATTGCCATGCTCTTGAGCCGGGCTCATATTTTTGCTGCAGCATCTTATTGTATTTCATCTGATTCAGCAGCTCTTTTTTATCAACAGCAGCATAGCCGGCCCCTGTCGCAAAAGCAAAAGGGTTGCTGAGAACTGCATTTGAAACCATACCGGCCTTTTCGGTAGTGCCAAAAAGCTTACTTGAAGCAATTTTCGCCCAATCAGCCTGCGAACCAAGCTTTGCAGCCGCACCTCCCAGAATACCTGAAAAACCTGCCAAAACAAGAGCCTTTTTCTCATCCTGGCGAAAATTCTTCCAGGTGTATTTTTCTTTTTCTATTGTATCGAGTTCTTCAATGTAGGCTACAAGCTGCTCTTCCTGCTCAGAAGTTCGGTTTTCTATATTCGAAAGGGTTTCAATTCTTAATTTCAGCAGTTTTTCTTTTTCATCATAATTATAGTAATGGTCATACCACAGATTTGTTACCGCCCCCTTTGCAGCATTAACCACGGTTCGCCCCATAAAGGTAACCGCACCGGCTTTTGCAGCTGTTTTCACAATAGATTTCGTGGTAACCGGACCAATGGCTTGAGCAATTCCGGCTGTGGCAATACTGAATGGAGCCAGGGCGCCATTAATAGCAGCGGAAATAGTTACATTGCGCCAGATTTTATCTTTTGTGGCCTTGTCTTCATCGGGCAAAAAAGAGTTCTTTCTATGTTCATAAGCGAGGGTAGTTAACCCTGCAGCTGTTGCTCCGACTGCGACTGAACCTGCAATTATCCAGGCCAGGGGGCAAACAACCGCAGCAGAAAAGGCCATAACTGCCAGAGTGGGAACAAAAGCTTTCCCGATTGTCCAGGCAAGTTGCTCAAAGCGGCTCATTTCGCGCTTTTTCGCTTCTTTGGCCGCTTCAGAAACCTCTTCAGCTTCTGAAACCTCTTCAGTTGTTACTTTATGCTCAGCATCTTTTGAAACGGCCTGCGGATTATCGGGTTCTAAGTCAATCTGTTTTTCAGTAAAAGGTGTGGCGGCATGAAGAGCAGAGCGGAAAATTTCAGATGTTCCGGGTGCTGCACCAATAAGTGCGAGAATTAAAACAATCGCTGCAAATCTTCGAAGCAAAACTTTACCATGATAGACTGATTTTGTCATATGCAGGCTCCATTAATTAGTTCTTAATTTTTTATAATAATACCAAATAAATACTAAAAGGTTTTGAACAAATTTTTTTCTATCTAATTTTTTATTTTATTCTTGTTAATTGTGATTATCGTTTTTTTCGCAACATTGTTTGATACCAACGCCCGATTACAAGCACGAGCATCCGCCGTCGCCAACCGAGAATAGCTGGGATATAGACAGGAATTCTCGGTCAATCATTATTAGCTGGTTACAAGACGTTCTGGTTTTATTTCTTTCTGTCAAATATAGAATTTAAACCACTGAGGCCACCGAGGGCACAGAGTTGATTTTTTAATCTTTTTCAGCCAGGATTTGT
>JBNJGH010000028.1:0-32606 GCA_051747585.1 Candidatus Rifleibacteriota bacterium | reverse complement strand
TCTGCCAGTCGCGACCCAGGCAGAGGATGTCTCGTCTATTCTCGAAAATCTGCCCGCCCCAGAAGTTAAATACCAAAAAGCGCCGGTTAATTCTTATCCGGAACCTGCTACACCACAAAAAAAAGCAATTCAATACCCTGTAAAAAAAGCAGTAAACGAAATACCATCAAAGGTTCAGAAAGAATTTCCCGGAGCAGATATTGTTGAAGATCTAACGAACAATAAAACGGTAAAAAGCCTCTCAAGTCTGGTTGATCACCTTACAGATCCCGCAAAAAAATCTCAAAGTCAGAATGCAGGCCAGAGTAAAGAAATTAATTTTAAAGCCCCTCCCAAAATAGATAAAAGCAAAATTAAAGTTGTAGAAAAAGATCTGGATGTTTATGAAGGTTTTCTTGCTTTCAAAAATATTGTTGATGATAACTTAAACAAACAAATCTATGAGAACCTGAATCTTGTAACAGAGGTTATAGAACAAAGTCAGAAATTTCAGCAGAAACAAAAAGAAAAGGATAAAGATAAAGCAGAAAAAGAAGCGCAACCAGAAGAAGAATTAACCGGAAAATTCGATTCCGTTTTTGCAAAGGCAAAAGTTCTTAGAAAAAAAGAAAACTGGAAAGCTCTTGCAAGGTTATTTCAAGATAACCAAGAGGCTGGTGAAACTCAGGAAGGCCTCGAATACCGTATAGAAGCAGAAATTAATTCGGATAAACCTAATTATTATGGAGCAAGAAGACTTGCAAGCTCACTGATTAAAGATAATCGCCGACACCCTCTGGCAAATTATGCTATGGCTCTTTATTATTACAATGCCAAACGACCAAACCCAAAGAAAGCCTCCAGCCATCTGAATATAGCTTTAAAAGCGAAAAATCCCCCCGCAGGTGCATCAAAACTTTACTGGATAACTATGCTTAAAAAATTCTGGCTTGGTCTGGTCATTGTTATTGCAGGTATTATCGGAGGCATTGATTATCTGCGTAAAAAGAAAAAGGCTGATGCTCCGGAAAAAACTGAGGATAAGGCTGAAACTGCTCCAGACAACAAAGATGAACCCACAAAATCAGAAGAAGATAAAGAAAAAGAACCAATCGCATCTGACTCTGGCAAACTGGGAAAATTAAAAAGTTTAGTTAGTGCAAAACTAGAACTTCTTACAAACAAATTAAAGCCCATTATCGATAAAATTAAAAAGAAAAAAAATAAAACTGAAGATATAAAACTAGAAGAAGCCAAAGAAGACCCGGATTCTGAAGAAGAAGATACCAGCAACGAAAATTCAGATCAGGAAAAGAGCAAAAAAGCTGAGGAGCCTGACGAAGAAGCAGCAGAAGAAGAAGAAGAGAACGAGGAGTCTGACGACGAAGACGATGAAGAAGAAGAAGATGACGAGGAGTCTGACGACGAAGACGACGACGAAGAAGAGGACGACGAGGAGTCTGACGACGAAGACGACGACGAAGAAGAGGACGACGAGGAGTCTGACGACGAAGACGACGACGAAGAAGAGGACGACGAGGAGTCTGACGACGACGATGAAGAAGAAGAAGATGACGAGGAGTCTGACGACGAAGACGATGAAGAAGAAGAGGATGACGAGGAGTCTGACGACGAAGACAATGAAGAAGAAGAGGACGACGAGGAGTCTGACGACGAAGACGATGAAGAAGATGATGACGGCAAAGAGACAGACACCGGTAAAAAATAAATCGGATTTTTGAGCGGAGTCGAACAGGGTGACACTTTATCCCAGGGTTTCTCCATCAACAATTATCAGCCTGTTTTTCCCAAAAAAAATGTGTCTCACACAAAGCCCGGTAATTATCCATTTGTTTGTAGAAACCGTTTCAAGACATTTAGATTGCTTCGCTTCGCTCGCAATGACAGCCACAAATTGTCATCGTATATTGGATTATGTAAGGTTTTTCTTTTTCCGATAAGCTTTAGGAGAAAGAGAAAGGAAGGTGATTAAGCTAATTACTTGTCATTGCGAGGAGCGGAGCGACGAAGCAATCTTTGATATGCTCAAACTTAGTACATAACAAAAAATACAAAAATGTCTTAAAACTCGCTAGTATCACTAAATGGATAATTACTGACACAAAGCCCGAAAAAGTTTAGTTCTTACTTAAACTTTTGCCAGATCTCAGGCGACTGTTCAGCCACTTCAGGCCAAAAATAAAGCAATAATTTTTGATTTCCCTTAATTTCTTTAAAACCACCTTTTTTGCCTGAATGAGAACCACTTTTAATAATAGCTCGATAGGCATCTTCAGGCTCATATTTCATGCGATCGACAAGATAACGCCCAATAATTGCACCGGTTCGGTCACATCCCCACATGCAATGAACATAAGCCCCGTTATCAACTGCCTGCATAATTTTTCTGGTTTCTATTTCATCAGGCACTTCAACAGCATTCATCCTCATTTTCATTAAATTCAGGTTTTCAAGGCGACAAAGAGCTTCAAGCCTGGTGGTAAAAGGATCTTCACCTGCAGGAACATGAAGCAAAATTAAAGTCTTTACGTTGAATTCGGCTAATAATTTTAGAAATTGTCGAACTTTTTGATCGGAATTATCTTTATTGATGGGATTAAAAAGAAATCCACCGGCAAAAAGTCTATTATCGATAGCTCTAAAATTAAAGGGATATTTTCCCGAACCAGAAACATCGTCAAACTTTTGGCAAATGGAATTTGCAGCAAAAAGAGCTTGATAAGATACCAGTAAAAAGATACAAATTATAAAAAAATATTTACGCTTCATAAAAATGAAGCGGCGTGCATAATATGCAGCGCCGCAAATTTAATTTTCAAAACAAAAACAGTTTATTTTTTACGATAAACGTTTACGCCGAGTTTTTCTTCTCTACCCGGGAGAGCATAGTTACCTTCCGTGGTAGCAATTATTATAGATTTACCAGAAGAAGATGGGCCATAATCTTTGGTTAAATCAACTTTTATTGTAAGAATGTTGCCTTCTACGTTTAAATCAACGTTTTTCATTTGTTCCTCCTGTAAAATTCACACCTGATTTAAAATCAAGCAAGATTATCATAAATTACACTCTAAATTCCAGTATTTTCTACATTATGTGCAAAATTTACCTTATAAATCCTTCGGAATACGCAGAGTCATGCCAACTTTAAGCAATTTTGGATTTGTAATACCGTTAAATTCAGCAATTTTTTTCCACTTGGCCGTAGTTCCAAAAACTTTTTTGCTGATTTTTCCAAGAGTGTCACCTGAAACAACTACGTATTCAGTAAATTCTGACTCGGGCTCTTCAACTTCCTCAGAGCTGTCAGCCGGAACAGCCCTTGGAGAAGGGTCCTCAACATAAGGTTCCGGAGCGGGTTCATCATCAACGGGCTCGGGAGTAGCTACAGGTTCTGGAACAGGTTCTGGTTCCATATAAGGTTCGGGCTCAAGATAAGGCTCAGGCTCAAGATATGGTTCCGGCTCAGGGGTAGTTACAACCATTTCTTCATCGCCAACAGTAATATCGGTTGTGGGCACCTTGGCATCCTCAAGAACTCGATAGTTTCTTACTTGAATAGCTCCCGAAGGATATTTTTGATCTGGCTTATGCACATTCCCAAAAACCCTTATTTTTACTGCGCGGTTCTCACCAACTTTTGCAGCTTTTTGGCCAGTAAGCTGCAGGGTTTGACCATCGAGGGTTTCAAACATAACCTTGTCGCCGACCACACTCGACACAGTTCCGGTTACAGTTGTAGATCTGCGTTTTCGTCCGAACCATTCATTCGGCTTCCACCAGTCTGTCCATTTACCGGCAAAAGCACCGCAGGGAAACGAGAGAAACGCAAGAATAATAACAAAACTAAAAAGTCTTTTCCTCATTCGGATAAAGCCCCCTGTAAATATATAGATTACTATCCTCTGGAATTTAAACCTTTCTACAAACAATTTCAAGAGTCTTTTTAATCTTAAAGCAATTTTTTTTCAACTAATCAAAAACTGGAGAGTTAAAACTATTTAAAGCGTGCTTAAAAATATTTTTATAAGCCTCGTGTTTATTGCTGCCAACAAAAAATCTCAATAAATATAAAACCTGCCGATCAAAAACAAGATAATCGGTTACGGAAATCGGGCTACCACCTGAAGAAATAAGCCAGATAATTTTATAAATTTCTTTATTACCTGAAATTGTTTTATCTGGTCCCTTGCGGCTCACCAGATTCAAACCTTCTGTTTGTTCCAGTTCCTTTGTTCTTTGATTAATATGCTCCTTAATAACGTTCTTTTGGGTTGTATCATTAATACTTACCAAAGCAGTAAATCTTTCTTTAAAAGGTCCAAAGGCAACAAGTTCACGAAAATCTGTGAGTTCTGTATCCAGTTTCCAGGATTGGGGTAATTCAAGCCTGATAGTCTGAGAAGCATTTTCAATGCTTTTATATCCGTATACTTTTTGGGGGTATCTTCCCTCTTTGTTATCAACAAACATCTGATACGAAGAAAAGCCCGCAAATGCCAATACAAAAATTATTGATAAAACAGATGCAAACTTCTTTAATTTTTCACGCTTCAAAACAGGCACAAGAATCAAGCTTATCAAGGCCCCTCCGAGCATTCCTCCTATATGAGCGCTATTATCGACCACCTGCTCTACCGCTCCGACAAGCAAATTTATAACCATTATAAATATCAAGGTAGAAAAATTGTTGTTACGCGACAGGCTTTCTACACCCTTGACTTTAAAAAACTGAAAAACAATGGCAGAAGAAAGCAAGCCCAGAACAGCTCCGGAAGCTCCTGCCGACAGAATTTGTCCATTATAAACTGCCGCAACCCCAGCCATTACGCCTGAAAAGAAGTAGATACCAAGAAAAATCGGCCAGCCAACCAGTGTCTCAACAAGTGGCCCGAAAAACTTCAAAGCAATAAGATTCATAAAAAGATGCAACCAGCCAATATGTATAAACAGGCAGCTGAAGATTCTAAAATATTCTCCGTGCTGAACCAGAAAAGAACTGTTTGCTCCCATTTGGATAAGAACAACAAGATCTTCGATTTCAACTGTTAAAATAAGAATGGTTGAAACAACCATAATTGTATAGACAAGAATATCAGTGACTCTATGGCGGGTTTCCGGTCCTTTAACAATCCTTTCTTCTTTACTTATAATTTCATTTATCACCGGGCTATACTGCTTCTCAAATTCTTTTAGCTTTAATAAAAGCCTGCCCGCTATAAACTCTTTGTTTTCCACCAGGCCAAAAAATCTTTTTCGCATAAAAGGCAACCAGTTTTCTGACTGCTCAAACTGCTCTGAATCTCTCATTGCCTTACCCATAAGCTGCTCACCCAGAGAAAATTCACCCGAATTGAAGTAACACATACCCCGCCAGAATTCTATAATTTGCCTTGGCAAGCGCTCTATAGCCTCTTCTTTTTTATCCATCAAATTTTCAAAATCTTTTTTCCAACCCAGAAAAGCAAAAAATATCATTCTGCTGATAACAAGGTTAATCTGCTTTTCCAAACTGAAGTCTTCGGGGTCGGATAATTTTTCTTCCAGCGCAATTTGTGCCGAAATAGCTTCTTCATATCTTGTCGTTTCCAGATAGGCTCTTACCAGATAAAGCAACTCTTCGAAGCTATAATCGCGCAGTTCCTTGCCTTCTACGACGAGGTCTCTGATCATTCCTTCGAAATTACGGTTGTTAAAATGAATCAAGCCGATGAAGACACGGGTCATCGAGTCATAAGGTTCACCTCGATCAAGCAGTTGCCTGATATTCTGTTCGAGTTGAACAGAATCGTCTTTGAAATCTCTGGCAATTCGTGCCAGTTTATGAAGATGAACGTTTAGTTCACTCCAGGCAAGATTGGCTTTCCAGCGAGCAAGCGGCTCAATCTCGTCGAGACGATTTTCCGCCATCAAAACATCTATTTGTTTTTGCAAAAACATTGGCAGAACAACAACGACAAATATTCCGCAAAGTGAAGTAGAAACAGAAAACACACCAGAGACATTTTTTGCAACCATAAGAATAATCAAACATAAAAGAAAAAACAGTTGTGAAATATATCCGGCATAATGAGAATAACCTTTTCTATAAAGGCTGAATATCATGTAACCAAGGTTGGCCATTATTATGTATAAAATTAATCTGTAAGCTATTTCCATGTATTATTCTTTTGAAGAAATTTTAAAAAGCTATTTTTCTTCCTCTATAAGTAATTCAATAATACCTTTTTCTTTGTTCATTGCAACTTTTCCTGCAACTTTTCGCCCATCTTCAAGCTTGAACCCCTTCAATGTTCTGGTTGTCTTGCCTTCGATCAATTGATCGATAGCTTTTTGACTGAGCTTTTTGTCATAAAAAACCTTCCAGACAACGTAATGGCAACCTTCCCGAAATCTGCTGCATCCAAAGCCCTTTTTGCCCTCTATGATTTTACCTTCACCACATACGGGACAATCGCCAAAAGAAGGCTTACTTGCCAAAATGGCGTCAAGACTTTTCTTCTTTGTTGCTCTTACCGGATTTTTTGCCCCAACCCTTGCCTGCTTAATTCTGGCAATATTATTAACAATAAAATTACTTATGTCTTTAATAAAATCTTCTTCGCTGTCTTTTCCGCGAGCAATTTCGGCCAGACGTTTTTCCCAGTTACCGGTTAATTCGGGGCTCTTGATTTCTGCTTCCGCAAGACCAATGAGGTGCATACCCTTTTCTGTGGGAACAAGTTTCTTTTTGTCTCTAACCATATAACCGACTCTAATGAGTTTTTCAATTATTTCTGCTCTGGTAGCCGGGGTTCCCAGGCCACAGTCTTTCATGGCTTCTTTCAACTCTTCATCTTCTACCAGTTTTCCTGCGGTTTCCATTGCCTGCAAAAGAGTCGATTCAGTATAAGCAGAAGGTGGTTTGGTTTTTTTGCTCAAGAGCTCTGCTTGCTGAATTACGCGCTCATCGCCCTTTTTTAGATCAGGCAAAGATTGTTCATTTTCATCTTTATCATTAGCTTTTTTCTGACTTTTGCTGTCTTTTTCAGTATTTTTGCTTTTACGCGAGGGGTAAAGACAACGCCAGCCCTCTTCGGTAACCACTTTACCGGTAGTTTTAAATTGTTCTTTATCGGCCTGCATTATAATTCTGGTAGACAAATACTGGTGGTCCGGATAAAAAACAGCAAGAAACCTTCTAACTACCAGGTCATAAATATTCTGTTCCTGCCTTGTCCAGCTCGAAGTGTCTACAACCTTTTTCTCGGTCGGAATAACCGCATGATGATCGGAAACCTTTTTATCATTAAATACCCTTTTATTTTTTTTAGGCCTGTTATCTCTGAGGTATTCGAGATACTCATTATACTGCCCCGGAAGCGAAGCAAGCCGCTTATTAATAGTAGGAAATATATCATTGGAAAGAAACCGACTGTCGGTTCTTGGATAGGTTACGACTTTTTTCTTCTCATAAAGAGTTTGCAATACCGAAAGACTTTGAGCTGCAGTCATTCCATAGCGACTGTTGGCATCGCGCTGCAAAGTTGTTAAGTCATACAAATATGGAGGTTGTTGTTTCTTTTTTGTCTTTTTTACCGATTTTACTTTGGCTGTGCATCCTGGGAGCTTGTCGGAAAGCTTTTGCGCATGCTCATGCTCATCAATTCTGGTTGGATTTTCTTTTTCGTCAGGATTAAACCATAAAGCACTGAAGTCACCAAAATCAGCAGAAATTTCCCAATAATCTTTTGCAACAAAGTTTATTATTTCAAGGTGTCTTTCAACAACAAGGGCCAAAGTCGGCGTCTGTACCCTACCCAGGGTTAGCATTTCTCTAAATTTTTTAGTGTAGGCTCTGGTAAAATTCATTCCTACAAGCCAGTCAGCCCGACTTCTTCCCTGGGCCGCCATGGCCAGATCATTGTATTTTTCGCCCGGTTGCAGTTTTTCAAAACCGGCTTTTATTGCCTCATCCGTCATACTCGAGATCCACAGTCTTTTGAACGGCTTTTTACATTTTGAATGTTGATAAACCAGTCTGAAAATTAGCTCCCCTTCTCTACCGGCATCAGCTGCATTAACAATTTCACCAACATCTTCCCGATTCATAAGTTCAGCAACCATTTCAAATTGTTCTCTGGCAGAAGGTATTACAGCCAGATTCCAGGTTTCGGGCAACATTGGTAACGTATCTAACGACCATCTTTTCCACGAAGGGTTCTGTGCCTCGGGAGTAGCCAGACAAACTAAATGACCGAATCCCCAGGTAACTATGTAGCCATTACCCTCAAGGAAACCGCGCCCCCTAGAGGAAGCCTTAAGAATTCTTGCAATATCTCGACCTACCGAAGGCTTTTCCGCAAATACCAGAATTTTCATGGGAATATGCTACATTAGGTTTTTTGCTATGTCCAGAAAAGAGAAGCATCAACAAAATTTCATATTTTTTTTACATAAAGATTAATAATTTGCGGATGCAATCCGATTCGTTTTATAATATAGTTAGTAAAATGTTGTTTATTTTAGCTGGAATTTAGTATTATTTTCCCTTTAACAGCCAGTCATTCTAAGGAGGGTTATTAATGGCAACCTTCACCTACAAAGCGCGAAACTGGGATGGAAAGATTGTTTCCGCTGATATGGAAGGCGAAAGCAAAGAAGTATGTATCGCCAAGTTGCGTGAAAAAGGTTATTTTGTAACCAGTATAAAAGAAAAAAAAGGTTCTGGAGGCATACAGCTTTCAATCTTTCAAAGAGGTGTTTCTTCTTCGGAAGTAAGTATTTTTGCTCGTCAGTTTGCAACTATGATCGGTTCAGGTGTTCCACTTGTAAGATGTCTGACGATTCTTCAGGCACAGGCTGAAAACCCTACTTTCAAAAAAGTTATTTCTCAGATCAGAAGTGATGTAGAAAGTGGTTCTACTTTTTCAAAAGCTCTGGAAAAGCATCCTAAGATTTTCAGTGATCTTTTCTGTTCTCTGGTTAAAGCTGGCGAAATCGGCGGTATTTTAGACCAGATTCTCGAAAGACTTGCCGACTACCTTGAAAATTCAGAAGAACTTAAAGGAAAAGTAAAGGGTGCACTTACCTATCCGGTAGTTGTTTTCGGTATCGCGATCCTTGTTGTTATCGCCCTGGTTATGTTTGTTCTGCCACAGTTCAAAGAAATTTTTCTGGGTATGAATGTCGAATTGCCTACTGTAACCAAAATGCTTCTGGCAACTTCAGACTTTATGGTTGCCTGGTGGTTTATTATTATTCCTGCCATGTTTGCGGTGCCAATTCTCCTTTATAACTTTTTTCAAACTAAAACCGGCTCAAGGATTTTTGACACCAACATTCTACGAATGCCCGCAATTGGTATGATGATGAGAAAAGTTGCGGTTGCCAAATTCACCAGAACGCTTGGGACTCTAATTGCCTCAGGTGTTCCTATTCTTCAGGCCCTCGAAGTTACGGCCCAGACAGCAGGTAATGTGGTTATTGCCGAAGCGGTTGACAAAACTCGTGTTTCAATTCGTGAAGGTGAATCAATCGCTGACCCTCTTAAAACCTCCGGAGTTTTTCCGCCCATGGTTGTGCAAATGATTGCGGTCGGAGAAGAAACCGGTGAGCTTGATAAAATGCTTTCAAAAATTGCAGATTTCTATGACTCAGAAGTAGACACTGCAGTTAAAGGTTTAACCTCGATCATCGAACCGCTCGTTATCGTTTTCATGGGTATCGTTATCGGCGGAATCGTTCTTGCCGTGTTTATGCCTATGCTTAAACTGGTTAACGCAACCTGATATAAAACGAAAAGAAAAAAAGCGCAGCCTCAGCAGAGGTTGCGCTTTTTTATTTGTCTCCAGATTTAGACTATAAAAAACTCCCGGCTTCATTTAGAAACCGGGAGTTTTTTTAGTATTTTTTAAATACTATCTGGAGCTAAATTTTATCTAATGCCTGCCAAATATCAGCTTTAATATCTTCGTAATCTTCGCAACCAACTGACAGCCTGACAAGTCCATCACCAATTCCGGCCTGTTTGCGGGCTTCCGGGGTAAGGCCTGCGTGAGTCATGCTGGCTGGATGCTGAATAAGAGATTCAATGCCACCCAGCGAAACGGCCAGAGTACAAACACCTACTGAATCCATAACTTTACTTCCTGCTTCAACGCCGCCTTTTAAACCAAAAGAAATCATTGCGCCGAATCCCGACATTTGCTTCTTTGCAAGTTCATGTTGAGGGTGAGAAGGTAACCCCGGATATTTAACCCATTCAATTTTTTCATGTTTTTCCAGTTCTGCGGCCAGCTTTCCTGCATTTTCCTGGGCTGCTTTAACTCTCAATGCGAGAGTTTTGACTCCACGCAAAACAAGCCATGCCTGATGTGGATCAATTGTTCCGCCCATCTGACATAAAACACCATGCATTTTTTTCACTAAAGCCGGATCTTTTCCTACAAGCATACCTGCTACTACGTCACTGTGCCCGTTAACGAATTTGGTCATGCTGTGCAAAACTATATCTGCTCCAAGATCGAGAGGCTTTTGCAGATAGGGGCTGCAAAATGTATTATCTACAACAAGAATGGCACCGGCTTCATGAGCTACGTCTGCACAAGCTTTTATATCAGAAATACTTAAAGTCGGGTTGGCCGGTGTTTCAATATAAACAACTGCTGTTTCAGGTTTTAAAGCATTCTTGATGTTTTCCGGATTCGAAGTGTCGACAAAGCTGGACTGAACCCCAAACCTTACCAGTTCTTTTTCAAGTAAAGTTCTGGTTGGTCCATAAACTGAACCGGTAGAAATCGCATGTTTACCGGCTCCGAGAAATGTCATAAAAATAGTTGAAATTGCTGCCATACCGGTAGCCGTAGCCAGAGCAGCCTTGCCATGTTCAAGTTCAGCCAGCGAACTCTCAAGAGCAGCAGTAGTTGGGTTGCCGATTCTGGTATATTTATATCCGTTATCTTTTCCCGAAAATCTTGCTGCTCCCTGTTGTGAATCTTCAAAAGCAAAGGTCGAAGATTGATAAATAGGTACACTGACCCCACCAAATTGTTTATCTGGTTCCTGGCCGGCATGAATACAGGCAGTGTCAAATTTTACGTCAGAATGCTTCATTAATTAGCTCCTTTCGCCCATTTAATTTTTTGTCATAATAGGCTTAATGGTTAATTTTGTCCAGAAAAAATGTATTACTGAATATTACAACTTACTTTTTGCTTTAAAGCAAAAAGGCTGCCACTCTATAGTGACAGCCCTTTTCCGTCGGGGCGACTGGACTCGAACCAGCGACCACCGCAACCCCATTGCGGTACGCTACCAACTGCGCTACGCCCCGATTGTTGCTTAAAAAGCAACTAAGCTGCGCGTATTTTATCAGATAGCACAGCCTTTTGCAACAACTTTAAAAACTTAAATCACTTTTGTTTTTAAAAGATTTTCAATTTCCCGATGTGAATATCCCAAGTCAGATAAAATTTCGTTATTATTTTGCCCAAGAGTTGGCGCAGCCTTGTCTATTTCATTTTTTGTTTCAGAATATTTTATTGGAGTACCGGGCACCTGGACTTTTCCGGCAACCGGGTGCATAAGCTCTACCAACATATCACGGGCAATGACCTGCGGATCTTTTAATACATCACTGATTTTGTTTATCGGACCGGCTGGCACATGTGCTTCTTCAAGCTTCTTGAGCCAGAAATCGGTAGAATTTTTTTCCATCTTTTCACTTAAAATTGGGATCAGCTCAGCCATGTTTTCGCATCGCAAAGGATTGGTAACAAAACGCTCGTCCTGTGCAAGCTCTTGTATTTCGAGAACTTTACAAAGGTTTTGCCATAAGAGATCATTACCACAAGCAATGTTTACAAACCCATCTGAGGTTTTTACAGAAGTAAAGGGAGCGATTGAAGGGTGTGTGTTACCAATTGGCACAGGATCTTGCCCGGTGGTGGTATAGCGAGCTACCGCATTCTCCAGTATGGAAACCATACAATCTAGCATGGCTACATCAACCATCTGACCTTTGCCCGTTTTTTCTCTATTGTGAATTGCCCCGAGAATACCAATGGCAGAAAATACTCCTGCAAAGATATCCGCAATCGAACTGCCAACCTTTGTGGGACTGTTCGCCTCGGGACCAGTTATACTCATAAGTCCGCCCATACCCTGAATGATCAGGTCATAAGCAGGCCTTTTACTATAAGGGCCGCTGTGTCCGAATCCTGAAGAGGCACAATAGATCAATTTTGGATTAACCTCAGCAAGCTTTTCATAATCAAGTCCCAGTTTTTTCATCACGCCAGGCTTGAAATTTTCTACCAATACATCAGCTTTCTGAATTAAACGAAGAAAAATATCTTTGCCCTGTTTAGATTTCAGATTAAGAGTAAGGCTTTTCTTACCCCGGTTGATGCTCATAAAATAAGCGCTTTCACCGTTTTGATGTGGACCGAAAGCCCTTGAATCATCACCGGTTTCGGGCCTTTCTATCTTTATTACCTCTGCCCCCATGTCAGCCAGAGTCATTGTACAAAATGGGCCGGCAAGCACTCTTGTCAAATCAATTACCACAATATCATCTAAAGGACCCATTTCAAATTATCTCCAACGTGTGTAAGGAATTCTTCTGGCAGGTTCGAAAGTACTTTTTCCATGATCGAGAATGCCACTATAGGAAGTTACATTGCGGTCTTCGATATGATCGAAACATTGAGGTGCCGATGCATTCGGCATAACAGTTCTGATAGGATCAGGATCAAGCGAAGCCCACACATACTCATCACAGGATCTTGCCTGAGAAAGCTTTACACCTGATGGATGAACTATCATTGAAGAGCCAAAGAAATAAGCTCCGCTGGCATCCGGTCCAACACTGTTAGTAGCAACCCAGTAAACATGATTATCATAAGCACGGGCTCTATTAGTCAGTTCCCAGTGATCGTAAGTGCGCATAAACGCAGATGGCCGACAAATAACTTCAGCACCTTTCAGAGCGGTAACTCTTGCCAATTCAGGAAAATCGCCATCATAGCAGATCACTATGCCGATTTTTCCAATTGGTGTATCAAAACAGGCTGATTGAGAGCCGGGAGTTGTCCAGCCACCACCCTCAAGGCGTTCAGTAGGAAACGGATGAGTTTTGCGATAAACTCCGACTATGCCCTCTGGGCCTATCAATGCAGCGCTGTTGTAGACGACTCCTTTTTTGTCACCCCGCTCGTAGGTAGGAAAACAAATATAACAATTAAATTCCTTTGCCCAGGCTGCCACTCTGTCAGTTTGTTTGCCCGGAATTGTATCTACCACATTCCACAAGTCTTCTGCCTTGCCCTTAGGGGTAAAACCGGTAGTCACACTTTCGGGTAAAACAATAAGATTGGCTTTAGAGGCTTTATGACATTCAGAGATAAGTTCATAGGCTCTATTCATATTTCTTTCTACTGCCATTGGTTCAATCGAGAACTGTACGGCTGCAGCAACTATCTTTTGCATTTACTACTCCTTAACTGCAATAATTAGCATTTTCAAAAATAACCAGCCTGAAAGTATAGCACATTTTCAAGGAACTGGCATTTATAGTCACAAGCCTCTTTATTAAAGGCTAAACAGAATCAGAAGTTAATCCACTTAAAATTGATTTCTGGCAAAATGTTTTAAAAGGCCGGCAGTTGAAGAATCATGGTGACTAAGATCAACCTGCTCACCTTTAATCAGGTCTGCTTCTTCTTTTAATATTGTTTTTGCCAATACTTTACCCAGCTCGACTCCCCATTGATCGAAACTGTTGATTCTCCATACAACACCCTGGACAAAGATTTTCATTTCATAAAGAGCGATAAGCTTACCAAGGTTGTAAGGTGTTAATTTCTTGATCAAAATAGAGGTTGAAGGCCGGTTACCTTTAAAAACCTTATGAGGGAGAAGTTTATTTATCTGATCTTCCGACAACCCTGTTTGTTCCAGGTCGGTTCTTACTTCTTGCTCCGTCTTGCCCTTCATCAGAGCTTCGGTTTGTGCAAAGAAATTTGCCATCAGCTTTATATGATGATCGCCCACCGGATTCAGCGAGTTAACAAAACCAATAAAATCAGTGGGAATAAGCTTTGTTCCCTGGTGTATCAGCTGATAAAAAGCATGCTGGCCGTTGGTACCCGGTTCACCCCAGATTATTGGTCCGGTCTGGTAATCTACCTGGTTTCCCTCCCGATCAATATATTTGCCGTTACTTTCCATATCACCCTGTTGGAAATAAGCGGCAAATCTGTGAAGGTATTGATCGTATGGTAAAATAGCGTTAGTTTCTGCTTCAAAGAAATTATTGTACCAGATACCAAGCATCGCCATAATTACAGGTGCATTTTTTTCCAATGGAGCTTCAATAAAATGTTTATCAAGAGCATGAGCACCTTCCAGTAGTTCCTCAAACCGTTCAAAACCAATAGAAACCGCAATGGAAAGACCTATGGCAGACCATGAAGAATATCTTCCTCCAACCCAGTTCCAGAATTCGAACATGTTTTCTGAATTAATGCCAAAAGCCTCTACCGCTTCTTTATTGGTCGATAAAGCAACAAAGTGCTTCGCTACGGATTCTTCATCTTCGGAAGCCTCTAACAGCCATTTTCTTGCAGTAAGGGCATTGGTCATTGTTTCCTGAGTTGTAAAAGTTTTTGAAGCTATTATAAACAAGGTCTCTTCGGGAGAAAGGCCCTTACATTTTTCGACAAAATCGGTTCCATCAACATTTGACACAAAATGAACCTCGGGTCCATGGGCATAATGCTTTAATGCTTCGGTAATCATTGCCGGACCGAGGTCAGACCCTCCAATGCCTATATTAACAACATGTTTAATTTTTTTGCCGCTGTATCCTTTCCAGGTGCCATCATGCAGGTCTTGGCAGAAATTTTTCATTTTTTCCAGGACATTGTAAACCTGAGGCATTACATCTTTACCATCAACAAAAACAGGCTTATTCGTGCAGTTTCGCAAAGCAGAGTGCAGAACAGCACGGTCTTCTGTCCAGTTAATGTGTTCGCCCGAAAACATCATTTTTGCCGCCTCTTTTACCCCCGAAGCTTTTGCCAGATCAAGCAGATACTTTAAAGTATCTTTGGTAATTCTATGTTTTGAAAAATCTATAAGAAAGTCTTCAAACTCTATATGAAATTCAGCAAATCTATCGGGGTTCTGAGCAAAAAGCTCTTTCATTTCGAGGTTATTTACCTGTTTGAAATCCTCTTGCAGCTTTTTCCACTCTTCAGTTTCTGTAAGCTTAAGACCTTTTGCTACTTCTTTATCTATCTTTGAATTATATAAATTCATAATACCCTCCAGATTCTTATTGGCATCTTTTAAACCCATTACAAAATTGGTTCGCCAAATATCATAGCGCAATACTAAAAATTACTAAACCAGCAAAATTTGCTTTTTCCTCAAAAGATTTTTATATTAATAGTATAGAATGGCACTAAGTTAAGAAGTAAAAATCTGCGAATCGTGCTCGTGATCGTAATCCTAATCGTAATCGATTTAAAAATTGATTTTGCGATTAAGATCTCGCTGATTACTAGCACCGCTTCGCTGAGCACGAATAAATTATCTGTGCTTTAAATATCTCCTTAACTTAGTGGTATTCATTGATAGTATAGATAATAATAAGGTGGCGAATTTATGGAAAGAGTTTCCAGTTCAAGAGTTCAACAAGCTTACGCCCGGGAACCTCACAACCCACAAAGAAATGAACAGGCACGATCTTACGATAAACTTGATCCAAATGAGCAAAGACAACGTAGCAGGGCTCGCAAACCCGAGCCTGCCGTTAAAACTCTAGGGACAAGAATAGACGTTTACGCCTGATTGTTAATATTTTTGTTCAAAATTTGCCTTGAGTTCTCTCAAGTCTTCAAACACAGGAACTGAACAAGCTTTAAGGCGCTCGCCTGAATTATGTCCATCGGCAACTAGAATGCAGTCTACTCCCATAGCTTCAGCTGTTTCATAATCATGAACCGTATCGCCGATGAGAACAGCTTTATCTGCCGGAATATTTTCTTCTCTCAACAGGGCTCGCCCTAATTCTACTTTGCTGTGGGCATAGTAGTCATCAAGTCCTCTGACTTTTGTAAAAAATTCTGCCAGCTCATAATTGTCTATACATTTTTCAAGTGCGTCATGGTTTAGAGCAGACAAAATATATTGATCAACCCCTGAATTTTTAAGCAATTTAAGGAGCTCTATACTCTGAGTTTGTAATTGGCACTCAAGCATCTTTTTGGCATAGGCATCAATGTATTCCTGTCCCGCCTCTTCAAAAGATTCTTTGCTGAAATCAAAGCCTATTTCCTGGTAATATTTTTTTACGGGGAATTGAAATTTCTCAAGATATTTCGATTTATCAAGTGGTTTAATATTTCTTTTACTCAGACTGGTATTTATTATGTCAATGCATTCATTAACATCGTTCAATAAAGTTCCGTTCCAGTCCCAAATTACATAACGGTAATTTTTCATTATTCGGCTCCAAATTGTTCTGTAAATTAATCGCTGTCAGCATTCAGGAAATAGTTGTCCAGACGACACTATAACACGCGGCCTAAAGAAAAAAAACTTCGACCGGCTCAAAAAATATTTTTTACCCTTATCTTTTTTTGGTCTTAGAGGCTTTGTTTGAAGCTTCTTCATAACGTTTTCAAATTATGCAATAAAGTTTTCGCTCGCCCTGCCTCCCGAAGCAATTGTTGCATACCAAAGCAAATTCTGATAGATTTTCTAGGTAATTTACCGGAAAAGAGCGAAAATGTATCTGGGAAAAGTTTTAGGCAACGCCGTCTGCACCTGTAAAGATAGACAGCTTGAAGGTTTGAAGCTTCTGCTTGTAACCAAAATCAATGCAGCCGGCAAGCCGAAAGGAAGACCTTTTGTTGCTTGTGACTCAGTAGGAGCAGGCAATGGTGAAACCGTTTTTCTTTGCGGAGGCTCTGAAGCTTCTTTCCCCTTTAGTACAAGACCGCCTTCCGATGCTACAATTCTTGGCATCGTCGACAAAATTGAAAGCTGAAAATGGTTATAGGAAAAGTTATAAAAAAGGTTGTTTCTACTGTTAAAAACAGTACTTTTGACAAAAAACCTCTATTGCTGGTGCAACCTGTTGACCTGCAGCTTAAAGCTAAAGGCGAAGAACTACTGACAATTGATTTTATGGGAGCAGACATTGACGAGCTCGTGCTGGTAGTTAAAGAAGGCAGCTCGGTTAACGATCTTCTCGGAACAAGCAAAGCACCGGCAGATGCCGCTATTATAGGAATTATTGATACCATAGATCTTAAAAATAAAATTATTTTTGAAAAATCCAGTTTTGAATCAGCTCAGGCAGGAGGCTAATAATGGAAGCTATTGTTGAACAAATTGCCAAAGAAGTAATGTTGAAACTCAAGTCAGAATCAGCCAATCGTGGTTCTGCCTATTCTCCACCTCCTCAGCGTCAAGTTTCAGCGCTTCCGGACAGCAAACTTTTAACTGAAAAAACTGCTGTCCTTTTAACCGCAAATCTTAAAGTTATCGATCAGGTCGTTGGCCAGATAAAAAGTATTATTCCGACCAGCAGCAAGGTAATTGTTTCTTCTTATGTTTATAGAAACTTTAACGCTCCTGCTTTACAAAGCGACTTCAATTTGATTCATGCCGACAATACCGCTGCCCACCTCGCGTTGGCAGATGTCCAACACCTCATTATTCCTTCGATGTCAATCAACAGTCTGGCAAAATCAGCTGCTCTAATAGCAGACAGCTTTGCAACTATAGTTCTTACTCAAGCCCTCATGGACGGTATAAAAATTACCATAGCCGACGAAGCAATAATTGATTCAAATAGATATTACCCAGCCGGTGTAGCAAAGAAAATTGACAATTATCGTCGCGAACTCGAATCTATGGGTGTAATTTTCCATAAAATTCCGGGCATGCATGTTACCCCTACCTTCAAATGCTCAGATTGTGCAGCCGGAAATTGCGCTTCCTGCACGACCTGTAGTCAAGCCCCTGCCTCATTGCCTGCGGCAAATACGCCCACATTCTCCCAAAGCTCAAGCGGTAATTCCACAACTCCTACGAATGATTGTGCTGAAGACTGCACAAAATCTTATGGCAGTTGCGTAACTTATTGTCAAAACAAAGTAAAAGAAGTGATTGAAGCTGGAGCAAACAGAATAGATAAAGGTTTGGATGCTCCACTGCCCGGCAAGGAACTGGCAAAATACATTGACCACACTTTATTAAAGCCCAATGTTACCAAAGACCAAATAGTTAAGCTTTGCCAGGAAGCACAACAAAACGGCTTTGCATCGGTTTGCGTGAATCCTGCCAACGTGGCACTGGCTGCCCAGATGCTCAGAGGAACTCCGGTTAAAGTATGCACCGTTATCGGCTTCCCCCTTGGAGCAACCTCGACCTTTGTAAAAGCCATGGAAACACGAGACGCAGTTGCAAATGGCGCTACGGAAATCGACATGGTAATCAATGTTGGCGCTTTAAAATCAAAAGATTATGAGCTTGTAAAAAATGATATTGCCCGCGTAGTAGAAGCTGCCAACGGCAACACTGTTAAAGTAATACTTGAAACCGCTCTGCTTAACGATGAAGAAAAAACGAAAGCCTGTGAACTTTCTAAACTTGCAGGAGCTGACTTTGTAAAAACCTCGACCGGATTCAGCAGCGGCGGAGCAACCCTCGAAGATGTCTGCCTTATGCGCCAGGTCGTTGGCCCCGATATGGGCGTTAAAGCCAGTGGCGGAATACGTGATACTGAAACTGCCCGGCAAATGATACAAATGGGAGCGACAAGAATTGGCGCAAGCGCATCTGTCGCTATTGTTCGAGAAGAAAAAGATACAGGCAAAGGTTATTAGAAACTAAAAAAACCGCGAACAATTTTTATTATGGTTCGCGGTTTTTTAATCTACGCTTTTTATTGCTTAAACACAGCCGGCAAGAGCAAAAGTCCAGAATATAGTTACCAGTAAAAATAATACTGTTCGCTTAACCATTAAACGCCTCCTTTACCAATACAATCAGGGTAATTACCATTAGAATCCAAAAAAATAGCATTCGGCTACCTCAAAATTTGCTTAATGGTAGTATTATCGGCATAAGGTTAAAACAAATTGAAATTTATAGAAAAAAACTATTTAATTTCTGAATTTGTGTCAGTTGCAAGCTGTGTAGTGGTGGCGATTTCTTCTTCGGGCTCAATTTCTTCGCTTGAAGACCCGTTTATTTGTTCTGGTTCTGGATTCGGAGAAAAAACTGCTTTTACATCTTTTACTACAGCATTTTCAGGAGCGAAATTCCATCTGGAACCCGGACGTTCATCGACATTAACAGCCCCAAACAAGGGGACCTCAACCTCAGTGCCAGCCTGTAAATCAATAATCTTACGAGAAAAGGTTTTTATCCAGGCAGATCCATTATTTTTCATCAAAAACCATGTGTTTTTTAACGGTGTTGTTTCAATTAACAATTTGCCGTAATTGTAATGACACAAATACCGTTTTCCTCTGAAAATAATTGGTTTGAGATTTTTATCAACTGACTCAACCATTATTCGACCACTCAAAACCATTAAATTATTTTCCGCCTTTTTGATAACTGCTCCCGGAAACAAAGTAACCGTATGACTTGAAATATTTAAAGCAGTATCTGTGGCAAGAGGAGATTTTAATCTGGGCTCTGACATATAAATCCCATCAGCCAGAAGAATATCTCTTTTTGATTCAATCTTAGAAAAGCCCACTTCCCCAAGATCTTGAAAATAAATACGACAGATATCTGGCTCCGGTTTTTCTTCTGCATTAGCGCAAAAGCTGAGGAACAGGAAGAAAAATAGAATTAAAATATAGCGCTCATACTTCATTTGAAGAGTTTTGGTCTGCATCTTCAGACTTTTCGGCTTTGATAAATTTTTCGTATTGCTCGTCACGCTTAAGTTTTTCTTCTTTGTTTTTTTCAGCATCTTCTACCGCGCTCAGCATAATACTGACTTCATCTCTAATGGTTAAGATTTCATAATATAGAATAGTTATCATAAGGATCAACCCAAGAAACGACAATAAACTAGCACTTCTAGCAAATTTCTCAATAGTTCTCATGTAAACGTATGAAAAAATTCCAAGTGCGAAAATCATTACTATAAGCTTTCTGATTTTTTGCCGGCGAAGATTACTTTGATTGAAAAAAACTTCTCGCCATCTTCTCGATTCACGCATGCTGCCCTCTATAACCCATAAATGATCTCTGATTACAAGTATCTCGGCATAGACAATTACCATAAGAAGCATTGTGCCCATATAGGTTAGAATGCTTCTGTGGGCGGTCATGTGCATGTAAATAAAACCAAAAACCGCTAATGCAAAAAACAAAGAAAAAATCTTTTGAAAAAACTGCCGGATTACCAGGCCATTCCATATCCATTTGATAAAGCGAACAAAGAAATTAGGCTTTTTTTCAGAAACTTCAGTTTTTTTGCTTTCTTTTGTTTCCTCTGAGCTTGCATCTTGTTCAGCAGAGACATCATTGATTGCGTCTGATTTCTTTTGATTTTCTAAATCCATAACATCCTTTTCTTCTTTTTCCATTTTATCCCTCGAAGGCTTTTTCAATAAGGTCAGGCTGATTTTCAAAAACAGCCAGTATTTCTGCATCTAATTTAAAAGAATCGGAAGCAAAACCAGATACCTTTACAACTCTTGCCGGTTGCACATTGTATCCGGATTTAAAAGCTTGCATCAACCTGAAAGCTTGATCCATAGAAGATTTCTGTGTTCGATAGTAAATAAATCGATCAATTATCATCTGAAAATCCTGTGGAGTAAAACCGATTTTTTCGAGCTCTGCTGCCAGCTGCTGCTGATTTTGCGCCTGTCTGTATTCACGATAAAGCTCAAGGCATAATTCCATGCGATCGGTTTCGATTTTTCGTTGATTATTCCGGGATATCCTTAAACCCAACCAGAATCCCGCTAAACATACACCGATAATAAGCACTGCAAATAAAATTTTTCTATACATATCTATTTATTTTATATCACTTCTAATTAACTTTGGTCAATAAAGCATAAGCTTTGGCAGGATAAACCTTAATTACAAAAGTAAAGTTTGATTGAAAAAGTAAGTGCAGGTTTTCAGTTGATAAAATTCGAAATTTTCATTAGAATTACTGAAAACAAAGGGAAAGCCATGAATAAAACAGACGAAAAAGTAATTCTCATAGTAGATGATGAAGAAGCTATAATAGCTTTATTAGAGACAATTCTCGGAGTTTTTAATTATAAGAGCATAGCCTGTCTTGATCCGGCAAAAGCTTTTGACATTGCAAAATTACAACAACCCCATCTTGTTATTTTAGATATCGCAATGCCTGAAATAGATGGTTACCAAATTTGCCGACAGCTGAAAGAATGTGAAGAAACCAGTTCTATTCCCGTTTTAATGGTTACTGCTCTAGCTCTGATTCAAGATAAGAAAAAAGGAATTGAAAGTGGTGCAGATGGTTTTATTTTCAAACCCTTTGACCCACAGGTTGTTATTGCTGAAATTGAAAAACTTGTACACAAACCTTAACCTGGCAACCATTATTACCTTGCAAATATTTCTCTGATTATGCTATTCTGCCACGGTAAAGAGTGGTAGGGCTCACTATAAATTTACAAAACTTTCAGGAGGCACCAATGACAAAATTTGTTTACTTATTCGGCGCGGGAAAAGCCGACGGCAACGGGACTATGAAAGACCTGCTCGGCGGCAAAGGCGCAAACCTGGCTGAAATGAACACAATTGGTCTGCCGGTTCCAGCTGGCATGACTATTTCCACAGAAATGTGTGATGTGTATTATAAAAACAATCGCAATTATCCACCTGAGTTAAAAACTCAGGTTAAAGAGGGTTTGCAGCATATTGAAAAAATAATGGACGCCAAATTTGGCGACAAAGAAAACCCTTTGCTGGTATCAGTCAGATCTGGTGCTAGAGTTTCAATGCCAGGTATGATGGATACAGTATTAAACCTTGGTCTTAATGACGAAACTGTCCAGGGCATAATTAAGCAAACAGATAATCCTCGCTTTGGCTGGGATTCCTATCGTCGTTTTGTTCACATGTATGGCGATGTTGTCATGGGCCTGCGACCTGAATCAAAAGATGATGAAGATCCTTTTGAAACAGTAATGGAAGGTCTCAAAAAAGAAAATAATATTGAAACTGATGCCCAGATGACTGCTGAAATGCTTGAAGAGCTTACTCAGCGCTACAAAAAGCTTATCAAAGACAAGCTTGGCAAAGAATTCCCCACAGACGCCGAAGAACAGCTCTGGGGCGCAATTGACGCCGTATTTGGTTCATGGAACAGTGAACGTGCGATTACCTATCGTAAAAGAGAAGGCTTCTCTGACGACTGGGGAACTGCAGTAAACGTTCAAGCAATGGTATATGGTAATATGGGTAACGACTGTGCTACCGGCGTTGCTTTTACCAGAAACCCTGCAACCGGTGAAAACATTTTCTACGGCGAATATCTTATCAATGCTCAGGGCGAAGACGTTGTTGCCGGAACCAGAACTCCCCAGCAGATAACCAAAGAGGGTTCTCTTGCCTGGGCAAAAGAAAATAACATTGACGAAGAAACAAGAGCTAATAAATTTCCTTCTCTTGAAGAATCAATGCCTGATGTTTACAAACAACTGGTAGATGTATACCGCAAACTCGAAGGACATTACAAAGATATGCAGGATATCGAGTTCACCATTCAAAATGGTAAACTCTGGATGCTGCAGACAAGAACCGGCAAACGTACCGCTGCTGCTGCAGTACAAATTGCTGTTGACATGGTTGAAGAAAAACTCGTTACCAAGCAACAGGCTCTTCTCAGAGTTAAACCTGCAGATCTTGACCAGCTGCTTCACCCGGTTTTTGATCCTTCTGCCGAAAAGAACGTTATTACCAAGGGTCTTCCAGCATCACCAGGTGCCAGCACCGGACGTGTTGTTTTTAATGCTGAAGACGCCGAAGAATGGGCTGCTCGTGGCGAAAAGGTAATTCTGGTACGCATCGAAACAAGCCCCGAAGATGTTGGTGGCATGGATGCTGCTGCAGGCATTCTAACTGCACGTGGCGGCATGACTTCTCACGCGGCAGTTGTTGCCCGCGGTTGGGGTAAATGCTGTGTTGCAGGTTGCAGCGACATAAAAATCAAATATCAGGCTCGCACAATGACGGTAAAAGACCAGACTGTCAAAGAAGGCGAATGGATCAGTCTTGATGGAACTACCGGCGAAGTAATGCTTGGTAAAGTAACAACTATCGAACCCAGTCTTTCAGGCAATTTTGGCACCATAATGAAGTGGGCTGACGAAATTAGATCTCTCGATGTTCGCACTAACGCTGATTCTCCAAAAGACTCAACTGTAGCGCGAAAATTCGGCGCCCAGGGTATTGGTCTGTGCAGAACAGAACACATGTTCTTTGAAGGTACAAGAATCAGGCACATGCGCGAAATGATTCTTTCAGATGATGAAACTGGTCGTCGCAAAGCCCTCAAAAAACTTCTAGAATTTCAGACCGATGATTTCTATGGCATTCTCAAAGCAATGGAAGGCTATCCTGTAACTATTAGAACTCTCGATCCTCCACTGCATGAATTCATTCCTCACGAAGAAAAGAATCAGAAAGAAATGGCCGATGAAATGGGTATTCCACTGGAAAAAATCCAGGCCAAAGTTGATTCTCTGCATGAATTCAATCCAATGCTCGGTCATCGCGGTTGCCGACTTGGCGTAACCTATCCGGAAATCACGGAAATGCAGGCTAAAGCAATCTTTGAAGCTGCCTGCCGCCTCACCAAAGAAGGTATTGAAGTTTTCCCGGAAGTTATGATTCCTCTTATCGGAACTGTTGAAGAGCTCAAAAATCAAAAAGTACTCGTAAGAGAAGTTGCTGAAACCACTATTAAAGAACATGGTGTCGAAGGCAAACTTAAATATTTGATTGGCACAATGATTGAAATTCCACGTGCCGCTATCACTGCTGATAAAGTCGCCACTGAAGCCGAATTCTTTAGCTTCGGAACTAACGACCTTACTCAGATGACCTTTGGCTACAGCCGCGATGATGCCGGAAAATTCCTGCAGGAATATTACGACAAGAAAATCCTCAAGCATGATCCTTTCCAGAGCATTGATCAAGAAGGCGTTGGCGTTCTTATGGAATGGGGAGTTACCAAAGGAAGAACTACAAGACCCGATCTTAAAATCGGCATTTGTGGTGAACATGGTGGCGAACCAGAATCTGTAATGTTCTGCCATAAACTCGGCTTCGACTATGTAAGTTGCTCACCTTTCCGTGTTCCGATAGCAAGACTTGCAGCAGCTCACGCGACCCTCAAATATGCTGAAGACCGGGAAAAAAGCCTTAAAACTCAAAATCACACTCCAGTCAGAGCAAAAGCATCAGAAGCATAAAAAAGGATAAAATAAATGATCTCTCCCAGGCGACGGGCCCGAGAAATGGCACTTAAAACGCTTTATCAGTCTGAAATTACCGGCGAAGATTTAAGCGAAACTCTAAAGCTGGTATTAGCTGAAGTTTTGGTTTTGCCTGTTATCGAGCCAATTGCCCGGGAGTTTATTAAGACTTCTGATTTTCAGGAAATACTCTCAGGAGAAGTCGAGGAGTTTATCCCCGACTTCTCCGAGTCTATTTCCATAAGTTTTCTCAATGGAAAAAATGACTTGAACGCCAAAATTCAAGAATCACTTGAAAAACATTTTTCCGGCTTGACCTCTAATAGTCTTGCTAATTCAGCTATTAACAAACTTGAAGATAAGATTTTACGGAAACTGAAAAAGACTCGTCCTGTTTTGAAATTTTCTTCTGAAATTATTTCCGCTACAAGCGAAAACAAGAAAAAGATAGATAAAATTCTCGAGGAAACTGCTAAGAATTGGTCCCTTGGCAGAATGGGAGCCATAGACAGATGTATTTTAAGATCTGCTGCCTGCGAGCTTTTGTTTTTTCCTGATATTCCTGTTAACGCAAGCATAAATGAAGCCATAGAGCTTGCCAAGAAATACTCTGCAGAACGAAGTTATGAATTTGTTAACGGAATTCTTGACAGAATCCGTAAAGAGCATATTCTTGATAAGAATGTACCCCCAAAGCAAAAAAAAGCTGATAAGAACAAAAAAATTGATGATAAACAAACTGAAATTGTCTGAATCGAATATTTAAAATGGCTCTTCATTCACTATTAATTAATAATAAAACAAAATCGCAAAAAAGTTTATGGTTCTTTGCTCTGCTGATTGGATTAATATTTGGTGCATGTTGCGCCGGTCTGGGAATGACAATTGCCAAGGTTCCCAGCTCTGTCCGTTCTGTTTTTATTGCCGCCTCAATTATGCTTGGCCTGGTTTGCGGTGTAATTATCGGCTGGTTTGGCAGATCGGTTTTAAGAGGTATAGTTTCAGCAATTTCCAAGGATTTGACCAACACTGTCGGTCTTAAGCCTGAAGCCTTTTCATCAGATAAAAAGGGTCTTAGTAAAGAGCTCGAAGTTTTTGACCAGATGTTTAGAATGGTCATGTCAGTTTTGAAACGAGTTCTAATTATTTCTTTCAAACTTGAAGAAGCCTCGATTGATCTGGACCGAACGGCTCAGATCAGTTCGCAGGTAATTAAAGAAATTGTTGATGGTGTCGGTGAAACCAATGATAAAGCATTGGACAACGCTGCGAATCTGAGAGAAACAATTTCTTCCCTCGAAAGCAGCTTCAGCTTATCAAAAGATGTAAGTTCCAAACTGATAATTGCCAAAGACGACAGCCAAAGCGTATCTGAAAGAGCAAAATCAACTCAGATGTCGGTTAAAGAATCTGTTCAGAAAATGCTTAAAATCAAGGAATTAACGGATGGCTCTGCAACTCTGGTTAATGATCTGAATGACCGCAGTAAACAGATCGGAACAATTCTTACTGAAATAGCTAATATTGCCGAAAAAACAAACCTGTTGGCTCTTAATGCTGCGATTGAGGCTGCCAGAGCCGGCGAACAGGGACGAGGCTTCGCCGTTGTTGCAGAAGAAGTTAGAAAGCTTGCCCGTGGTTCCGCCGAATCCTCAAAAAAAATTAATAACCTGATTAACGATATTTTGCAGAAAACCGAAAATGCAGCTGAAATGATGCAGAACAATACTTCGCAGGTTAATCAGGGTATGGAAGTTATCAGCACGGTTGAATCCAGTCTTGGCTCGATGGTACAAACAACTAACCAGCTTAACGATATTATAAAAGATATAAGTCAATCTGCTGAACGCCAAAGCCAGACAGCCGATGTTATGTACCAGAAAGTTAATACAATTTCTCAGATTACTGACGACATATCTCTACAGATTCAAAATATTGCCAATACCGCTTTAAGTAAAACCGTTATTGTCGATCAGACAAGCAGTAGCGCAAAAGAGCTTAGAACTCTGTCCGATGTTTTCCAGAATGCCCTTGTTCCGTTTGACTTTGAAGTTGAAGGAACCAATAAAAGATCAGCAATCAGAACCGAAACGAGGATTCCATGTAAATTCAAAGTTCTGCTTTCAGGTGAGTTAATTGACGGTAGTATTTCAGGCAGTGATTTTGAAATGCGAGGGGTCATTACCAACCTTTCTGCCGGGGGTTGTGTTGTTGAAACCAGCGAAGACGTCGAACAGGGTAAATACATTATTCTTGCCTTTCAGATTGGCAGCAATTTTATCCAAGGTGTTCAGGGGCGACTCGTGCGACTTAAACTCGGTGCCGGCACTGCTTCTCCGGAAGACCTTCCATCAGCTGCGACCAAAGAAGTTCACGAATGTATTATTTCCTTTAACAATATCTCACCTGAGCACGAAAAAACCATTGTGGAATTTGTTATGGATGCACAAAAACAATTCGAACAAAATCTTGGTATAGCAGAGTAATTGTAAATGGCGAGAATTGAAAAAAAGTTACTTGGACAATCCCTTGTTTCAGAAGGTCTTGTAACCCCCGAACAATTAAAACAAGCATTAAGCGAACAAAAAAGAACAAGTGACACCCTTGGATACACTCTGGTCAGGCTTAAACTGGTAACCGAGCACAAGCTCATCGAGTTTCTGGTGACAAAGCTGAATTTCAGTCATGCAAACCTTAGAAACTATGTTATAGATCCAAAAGTTGTAAAGCTTATTCCAGAAAATATTGCCCGTAAATATCATTGTATTGCAATTCTACGTGTTAAGGGCGCTTTAACTGTTGCCATGCTCGATCCACTCGACAGTTTTCTTCTGGATAATCTGGAATATACCACAGCCTGTAAAATAAAACCTCTGGTCTCAAGCATGAGCGAAATCCAGGCTGCAATCGACGAGTTTTATCGAGAAGATGCAACTGCCCATATACCTGGCAAAAAAGACTCTAAAACACCAGCAACCCGGGTACAAGCTCAATCTACAATCGAAGAATTTGCCAAAAAAGTTCAGGGTATGTCTGAGCAGAAACTTGGTGGCTCTGCCATAGACCTGGGACAAATTAATGTTGGTGACAAACAAAGCATTATTCAGTTGATAAACCTGATAATTATGCGTGCGATTAAAGAAAAAGCCTCAGATATACATATTGAGCCTGATGAAAACCTGCTAAGAACACGGTTTCGTATTGACGGCATGCTCCAGGAGGTTATGGCTCTTCCTAAGGCCTTTGAAGCCGCAGCAATTTCCAGGTGCAAGGTTATGGCCGAACTTGATATTGCTGAAAAAAGAATCCCTCAAGATGGTAGAATCCAGCTGCAGTTAAATAACCGCGAGGTAGACTTACGTGTATCGACTTACCCCACACTGCGGGGAGAAAAAGTTGTTATGCGTATACTTGATAAAAGTCAGGTGCTATTCGGCCTTGAAGAACTTGGTTTTCCCGACGATACCCTTAAAAATTTTGCCACTCTTATCAAAAAACCTAATGGAATTATTCTGGTTACCGGCCCAACCGGCAGTGGTAAAACTTCAACTCTGTATGCTTCGCTGCAAAGAATAAAAGACCCTACTATAAACATAGTTACAATTGAAGACCCGGTCGAGTATCAACTGTCTAATATAAACCAGGGACAAATCAATCCTAAAGCAGGGTTTACCTTTGCCGGCGGGCTAAGATCAATTCTCCGCCAGGATCCCGACGTTATAATGGTTGGGGAGATTCGCGATTATGACACTGCCGAAGTTGCAATAAGAGCGGCCCTTACCGGCCACCTTGTTCTTTCTACTTTGCATACAAATGACTCTGCCGGAGCCATGACCAGGCTTATCGACATGGGGGTAGAACCATTTCTGGTAGCCAGCTCTATTATAGGAATTATGGCACAGCGCCTGGTAAGAACTATCTGTAAAGAGTGTAAAGAAGAGTATGTGCCAGCTGCAGCCGTAATAAAAAGATCCAAGCTGCTTTATCAGTCAGGCAAGACTCAGGTATTCAGAGGCGTAGGCTGTGAAGCCTGTAATAACACAGGTTATAGAGGACGAACCACCATTACGGAATTACTTATTCCAACTGAAAGAATTAAAGAGCTTGTGGTAGAAAAAGCCGCCACCAGTGTTATAAAAAATGAATCAATGAAACAGGGCATGCGAACTCTTCGTCAGGACGGTTTAGCAAAAGTTTTACGTGGCATAACCACCCTTTCGGAAGTTATAAGAGTTTCAGCCGACGACGAAATTTAATATGAGGCAGCTTTACAGCCAACTGCAAAATGAGCTGCATCTCGATTTTCATAAGCTTGCCCATGACCTGTTTTCCAATTGTAACTTCCAGCCCCCCTTACTTCATCAAATAAAACCACAACGAACTCTTTCGGTATCTGTCACAGCTGATCATTGCGAGCAAAACTGCTCTCACTGTCAAGGTCACTATCTCAAATCTATGACTCCTGTAGAAAGATTACCGGAAATAGAGCTTAGCAATTACGATTCTATCTTGGTTAGTGGAGGAAGCAATAAAGACGGTTCATTAAATATTTCAGCTTTAAAAAAAAAGTTACTCGAACTTCCTGAACAGCTTACTTTTAATATTCATCCCGGTTTTCAAAGTCCTGAGAACCTTCTGCTTTTAAAAAAGAGAAAGGCTGTCGTCTCACTTGATCTCCCGGTAAGCAACAAAGTTATACGACAGATTTTCCGACTTCCCTATGACATTGAAGATTACCGACAACTTTATCTTGAATATCAGAAACATTTTACCACTATTCCCCATATAAACCTTGGGCTCGATAAAAATGCCGCAACAAGCGAAAAAGACCTTATTGATTTTCTGGCTTTGCACCAGCCGGTAAAAACAGTTTTCATTCTTTTCAGGCCAACTCCGGGAACTGAAATGGCCCATGAAAAGCTTCCAGATATAAAGTCTGCAATAAAAATAATATCTTACGCCCGAAAAAAACTAGATGGAAAAATTCTGGTAGGTTGTATGAGGCCAGCCGGAAGCCATAGAAAGAACTTCGATATTCTTGCATGGCTTGCAGGAATTCAACATTTTGTAATGCCCGATAAAACTTTGGTTAATATTTTAAAAAAGAACAATGCTGAAATTATTCAACACACAGAATGTTGCTGCCTATGAATAATGCATCTAATTGTAAAATAAGAGTTTCTTATGGGACAGGTATAGTTCTTGGTTTGATCAAAGCTCGACAAGATGTAGCGCCAACAACCGCATATCTTCTCTGGGATAAAGGCTGTATTGGCTCATGTTCATTTTGTCCTCGCGCCAACGGCAATCAAAAAGACAAAAAACTTTCCCGAATTATATGGCCGGAATTTGAATTTCACCAGGTAATCAATCTATTAGATCAAACCCCGAGACCTTTTAAAAGAGTTTGTTTGCAGACAGGCTTCAATCCGGCGAAAGAAACAGAACTTTTTGAAGTTGCCATGAGTATTATTAACCATGGTTTTATTACCAGTATTACCCTCAGCCCATCTCAAACTCCGTTGGCTTTAAGACTACTAGATGCTGGCGCTGATCACATAGGAATAGGCCTGGATGCTGCGTCAGCAAAGAGCTATTCCAAACACAAAAGAAAAAACTGGAATAAAGACTGGCCTTCTCTTATGAAACTTGTTAAAGCGGCAGCAGGAAAAATTGAAGTTCATCTGATTTATGGTCTTGGTGATACAGAAGAAACTTTCTGCACTAAAATAGAAGAAATTGTTAAAGCCGGCGGAAAAATTTCTCTCTTTGCCCTGACGCCTTTGAATTCAGGAGTTCAACCGCCTATTGATGAATACAGAAGAGTTCAGATATTTCGTTATCTTTGCGAACAACATCATGTATCGATTGATAAGTTTAATTTCAAAAATGGAAAACTCTTCGGCACTGCCTTTTCTGATGAAGAGCTGCTCAAAATGTTAGATGAAGGCAATTGTTTTAGAACTTCAGGCTGTGGGAATTGTAACCGCCCTTATTACAACGAAAAGCCCGGCCAGAAGTTTTATAATTTCCCGCGGGAACTTACTCCACAAGAGTTTGATCAGGCCTTAAAAGAATCGCAAATCCTTTAATTTTTATTTCGGGTGTCGGAATCGCTATCGGAATAGAAATATCTGTCACTACCAGTCTTGTTTGCTGGATTTTTCGAATTATGATATAAATTCAGTGTTATTTACAACCAACTTCAATTTAAAGGTAAAAGATGCAATATCTTATTAAAGTTTTTATTGTCCTCATTTTAATCATAGCAATTACCGAATTGTCTAAAAAAAGTCAGATTGCCGGTGCCATACTTGCTTCGCTGCCCATAACAAGCCTTATTGCCATTTTATGGCTTAAATTTGAAGGTTCGGAGCACCAGGTAATTATAGGTCTCTGCCAGGATATTTTCTGGATGGTAATTCCTTCTCTTGTTTTTTTTCTGGTGTTTCCCATCTTGTTAAAAAAGAACATCCATTTTGCCGTTTCGTTTATTATCTCGGTATTTCTAACATCTTCTACTTATATAATCATGCTTAAAAGCATCAATTATTTCAGAAAAATTCAATAATTGCACAGCTATTGTTTTGTTTATTTGTTAAGAGCCGCTAAAGTGTGATATTTTTCTTCTGATGTATAGTTGTAGCTCTTGTAAAAAAAAATAAAAAATGTCCAGCCTGCAAACAATGCATTAAAGATTATACCGCTTCTTTATTTAATCGACTAACCGCCATCTTTACCCTTTAACAAATTAGCAAGCAACAGGAGTAAAATATGTATTCATTTCCATCCAATCTATTTTGTGATGTAAGAATCGAAACAATAAAAAGATCTTTATTAAGTTTCGAAATGGGAAAACTTGAAGAAATCAAAGAGAAAGACGATACAGGAGCATTCATTAGAATGTTTGATGGGAACCGTTGGTATTATGCATCAACAACGGATATTGAAAATATCCAGCATGAAATAGAAAAGCTGGCAAAACTGGCGCAAGCAAACGACAAAATTCTTGAAAATCCAATAATTAAAAAAATGCAGTCTAATAAAGGTGTTTTTTATAGTTATGAAAGTAATGAAGTAGAGAAAATAAACCTTAAAGAAAAACGAATGCTTCTAGACAGCTACAGAGCTCTTATAGAAGGCGATAAAGAAATAAGCCATCACAGTGCCGTTTATACAGACAATCATACTTATAAAGAGATTTATTCCAGTCTTGGCGCCAACTTGAAGTTTGACACTCAGATCGCAGGTCTGCGCCTTGGCGTAAGATTTGGCAGCGGCAAGAATGTTTTCAGTGAGTCATGGAGCAAGGCTGCAACAACTTTTGATGAATTAAGAAACCTGCAGGATATAGCGAAAAAATATATAGAACAGGCAAGAGATTTTTATAAAAATGCACAGCAAATCGATGGCGGCAACTACACTGTTGTTTTGTCACCAATGGCTGCTGGAATATTTGCCCACGAAAGTTTTGGCCATAAATCAGAAGCAGATTTCATGGTTGGCGACGAGACGATGATCAATGAATGGAAGCTGGGCAAAAAGGTTGCAGCTGATATTCTTGCCATTGTCGACAATGGCGAAATTAAAAGCAGCGGTTTCTGCCCCTATGATGATGAAGGCACAAAAGCACAAAAGACAATGCTTATAAGCCAGGGAAAGCTGGAAGGAAGGTTGCATAGCGCTTCAACTGCTGCAGAACTCAGCGAACAATCCACAGGAAATGCAAGATCTGTAGGTTTTGAATTCGAGCCTATAGTTAGAATGACCTGTACTTACATAGATGAAGGCAAAAAAAGCAAAGAAGAGGTTTTTTCCAACATAGAAAAAGGAATATTCATCGATACTGTAAAACACGGTTCAGGAATGTCTACCTTTACCCTTGCACCCTCAATGGCATATCTAATTGAAAATGGAAAAATTACCAAACCGGTCAAGTTTTCAGTAATTACAGGCAATGTTATGAAAACTCTCAATAAAATTGATGCCATTTCAGATAAAGTCGAAATATTGAGCTTTGTTGGTGGAGGCTGCGGCAAAATGGAACAGTTTCCGCTTCCCGTAAGCTTTGGTGGGCCATTTGTTCGCGTCAGCGAAATAAACGTAAAATAGGAGAAC
>JBNJGH010000027.1:0-32879 GCA_051747585.1 Candidatus Rifleibacteriota bacterium | reverse complement strand
TCGAGGGTTTGATGGGCGGACCGGACGGGACTCGAACCCGCGGCCTCCGGCGTGACAGGCCGGCGTTCTAAACCGACTGAACTACCGGTCCAGGTTTATATGTGAAAGGGCTACTCAGTAAAGTAACCCTGTCGGGGAAGACATCTACAGCTGGTGCAGAGCCTTCAACGGAGGCGGCAATCGGATTCGAACCGATGAATAATGGTTTTGCAGACCATCGCCTTACCACTTGGCTATGCCGCCAGATAAAACAAATGGCCAGGGTCGGAATCGAACCAACGACACACGGATTTTCAGTCCGTTGCTCTACCGACTGAGCTACCTGGCCTTAAAACTAGAACGGACCGGACGGGACTCGAACCCGCGGCCTCCGGCGTGACAGGCCGGCGTTCTGAACCGACTGAACTACCGGTCCTAGTTTCGGTGGGCGGTGACGGGCTCGAACCGCCGACCACCTGGGTGTAAACCAGGAGCTCTTCCAACTGAGCTAACCGCCCTTGTCATGATGACGAAGGGTATATTACCACGTACACAACCCTCTGTCAACTTAAATAATTACATTTTTTTTACTACAGGCTCACAACCTTCTGAACCTTACTTAGAGCCTCGATCAGATCAAAATGATTAGCAAGTTTTCCGGCACGCATTTCGCTTTTTAATTCAAGTTGCTCAAGCGCATGACCTGCAACCAGAATTCTAACGCCCAGTCGCTCGATTTTATTTAGAGTCGGAACAAGAGGGCTGCCCTCGACACAAGCCTTAACCGCATTATTCCAGAAAACCAGAGTGCGGGGTACTAGTTCGCTCTCGGAAAGGGTAATCAAAATATCTCTGAAGGATGCTTTACCAAGTTCATCGTTTTCACCAATATACAGCTTTGTAAACATCATCAAATAATTGGATATTTTGGCTGAAGGCACCCAGACGCGCTTTTCAAAATACACGCCCTCGAAATATGTGTGATCTAATCCCTGTCTCTGGCTCAGAGCAATAACCCCGGTAAGTATGATTTTGCGAACAACTGATTTATAGTATAACACAAATCACCTTAGTTGTTGAGCAACCTTTGTCCTGAGATATCAACAAAATTGTAGCAAGTACTGTTTATTTGCCGGTAATTCTCCATTTATTTACAATAAAAGTCTCAAGTAATTTAGATTGCTTCGTCGCTATGCTCCTCGCAATGACAATTTGGAGCTGTTATTGCGTCGAGTTCTGCGTAGCTTTAGCGAAGTAGAATGGCGAAGCATAGCAAAGAAGTAATCTTTGATATGCTAAATTTCAGTAAATAACAAAAAAATATTTTGAAACCTGCTAATATTACTAAATGGATAACAACTAGTTTCTTTGCAACAACCGCTGTCAGCCCGCAGCTTTTAAAGGCCAAGAGGTCTGTACAATTTTTTTTCGGCTTGACACCACTATTACCCTATGATAGCTTTTTTATAGGTCTCTCCATAATTACCGTGGAGCTACCCTTTATGATTTTAGAATGAAATACCCTTTATGGATTCGCGAAAGGAGACTTGGGTACGATGTTAAAACGTTTTTCTATTTTTTTGAGCGTTCTTGTTCTTGTTTCTGTAGCTTTCACAGCTACTGCTGCTGATAAGGTGCTTCTGCAGTATAACCCCGCTCCCGGAACCACTGCTAAATATAAAATGCACATTCGCGGCAACACCATCGTAACTGCTTACAAAAGAGCTCAGAAGACTGCTCTAGAAACAGCCATGACCATTCAGCAAAAGGTTACCGGCGTTGACGACAAGGGCAACGTTGATATGGCCACAACTATTCTCGATGGTACAATCACTGTAAATAATACCCCGACCCAGCTTCCTAACGTCGGTCAGGTTATTAATGTGAAAATGGCTAAAGACGGCGAAATCCTTTCTTCTTCAGGAATGGATCAGCAGGGCAATTTTAATCAGATGCAGATTAAATTCCCTGATCGACCTGTAGGTGTTGGTGATTCATGGACTTCTACCATAAAGCCAAATCCTCAGCTACCTATTCCCATGAATGTAAAATACACTGTTATGGGCTTTGAAAAAGTTTCCGGTATGGATACAGTTAAGTTGAAATCAGAAGTATCCAGCTCACAGGGCAATGCTGGAAGCATCAATCTCGATGTTAAAGCCAATGGTAACATCTGGTTTGCCTACAAAAAAGGCATTATGGTACAGAATGAAGTCGTTTCAAATATGGTTATGATCATGGAAAACGACCTTGGTGGCGGTAAGAAAGAAAAAATCGAAACCCGTATGAACCTGAGCTTGAAAATGGGCCTGACAAAATAATCAACTGTACCTTGACGCATCCTGATTCGATTCTTATAATTTAAAGCAAGATGTAAATCTTGATCTTTGAAAATAAAATGATAATCAGCGATAGAGCGCTTAAGAAACTTAAGAATTATAAATAATTAGTTATCTGGGGCTCCGCTTTTACCCGAGGCGGAGCTTCTTATATACCCGATACTTACCCGGTATCGATATTACCCTACCCTTTATCAAAATTCTCTTTGGAAAGGAGGAAGGATCGACGAGGAAAACTTTGTGTCCCAGATCCTTTAAGGAGGAACATTATGAGGTTGAAACGCAGTTTCATGAAAACGCTGGCGACAACCCTTGCCGTGATCATGCTGTTCACAGCGTTTGGAAATAGTGCCCATGCCGGCCTGTTCTCCAAAATCAAAGACTCGGTCAAGAACAATCCTGTTAAATCAGCACTTGCCGGTGTTGCAGCAGTTGGTGGAGCCGTAATTGGCGCCCCTTACATTGCAAGCGCACTAGGATTTGCATCAGGAACAGTCGCCGGAGTAGCAGGCGGTGCTACAGCCGCAGTAGCTGGAGCCGGAGCCGGATTAGCCGGAATCGGATCTACCATATGGGGTGGCATCAGTGCAGCTGGTGGTTTTGTAACCGGAGCTCTAGGAGCTATCGGTGGAGCTATCGGAAGCGTATTCTCTGGCATCGCCGGATTTATTGGCGGTATCATCGGAAGTCCTCTGTTCATACCAGCACTTTGTCTTGTTGGTGCAGCAGTAGCAGGCTATTTCCTTTGGAAAAAATACAAACGCCAGAGACAAACAGTAGACAATGGCAGCGATCTTCCAAGTTCAGCTCCTGTTGTTACCAATCCAGGTCCTGAGGTTGTTGTAAGTCCCGATGTGGGCGCACCAGTTCAGAACGAACCGACTACCCCGGTTAACAATGAAATACCGGTTAGCGGCGACACTGAAGCTAATGCCCCTGTTACCGAAGGAGTTGCAGAACCAGCTCCATCAGCTAACGCATCTACCGCTCTTAAAAGTGCTCATTCCGAGTATATTAAGGCATACAACAAATACATCAACATGGTTACCAACATCGGTGGTTCTGAAAACCCCGACGAGGAACTTAGATCTAATCTGCTTCGCTCAGATACTCAGAAAGCTCTGAACAACTATCGTGAAGCATACAATCGCTACATCACTCTCTTACGACAGAGTAATTCGAAGTAGCTGATGTAAAAAAAAAGAACCCGGACGAAAGTTCGGGTTCTTTTTTATTTAGCAAATCAACTTTATTTTTTTATGAGATAAAAACCGTGCCAATCACCTTCCCGGGTTTCCTTGACCTCTTCCCAGTTATTTTGCCAGAAGGCATCTCTTACCTTCTGAGCATTGGTGCTGTTTACACCGGAAAAAACACCCCAGGCACCAGATTTTACCATTTTCGACAAGATAGCAATATTATCTAAGATAACAGGTGAGGTAATGTTTGCAACAAGCCCATCAGCAGGAATGGAAGGCTCGAAAGACTGAATATCGGAGCAGATCATTTTAAGGCGATCAGACATACCGTTGGCCGAAGCATTTTTTTTCATATTCTCTACGGCTGCGCCTTCGAGTTCAACTGCCATACCGGCGGCTGCCCCTCTTTTCATAAGATAAAAAGAAAGAATACCGCTGCCGGCACCCATATCAAGGAAATAATTTCCCGCAACATCTATTTCTTCTAAAAGTTCAAGACAAAGCCGGGTAGTTTCATGAGTTCCTGTACCAAAAGCCATTCCCGGATCAATTATGAGTTCAACAATATTGTTTTCTTCTGCTGTCAGGTGATCCCAGGGAGGCCTTATAACAATATTTTTACCAACATGCAAAGTTTTAAAATGCTCTCTGAAGCCAGCCATCCAGTCTTGGTTGTCACTATACTCTTCAACCTGTGGTTTAACATTTTTTAAACCGGTTTCTTTAAGCCAATTACAAATGTGGGTATAAATATCTTCCGGATTCTGCTCAGTATCGGAAACAATAAAAGATACAGTTGTCTCGCCGGTAAAGTCGTAATCGGTTTCTCCCCGATCAGTTTCTTTAATAACCGGACTGGAAAAAACGTTCACCCCAAAGCGCTCGGCAAGACCGATCAGAGGTTCTTCAAACTCTGTTGGAACTTTAATATTGAATCTTTTGAGCAATTTTAACTCCTGTTCTTTATACGCTTGATTGAAGACTCAATTTTTTCGAGCATTATTTTATCAATATCTTCAAACTTTTTAGTTTGTTCGAGTAAAGTCAAAGCTTCTTCGTATTCTCCCATTGCTTCAAGAGCCTCAGCCTTGCCAAGCAGGGCAAATTTATCTTCGGCATCAAATTCCTGAAGAACCTGATCAAATGTTCTATAAGCTCTGTCATTCAGGCCGACGTCAAGAAACATTCTACCAAGAACATTCACTGCATAAACATCATCCGGCTCATAATTAAGAGCAAACATGAGATTATAAATGGCATTGGGAAAATCTTTCTTTTCCTGATAAGCCTTCCCCAGATTATAGTAAGCAAAAGCATAGTCAGGCTGACATTCGATTGCCTTTTTCAAATAACCTATACCTTCATCAAATTTTCCCTGCAAAACCAGTAATTTTCCCATGTTACTAAGGGTAAAAGCATCTTCACCATCGAGATTAATCGCGGTAGCAAATTGCTCTTCGGCTTCTTTGTACATCCCCTTATCCATAAAAATAAGGCCAAGATTTTTGGAAATCGAAAGTTTCTCGCTGTCTGACTGCAGAGCAGCATTAAAATGAGTGGTAGCTTCTTCAATAGAAGAGGTTTCAAGGCAAATTCTGCCTATATAATAATGTGCCTCACTGTTGCTGGCATCGATAGAAAGAACTTTGTTAAAGTAGCCTTGCGCGGCAGGAAAATCACCTCTATCGATAGCAATTCGACCAAGAAGAACCATTGCAGAAAGATTCTGAGAATCAAACTTCAAGATATTATTGGCAAGGTTCTCTGCTTCTTCTGAGTCACCTATTTCAAACATAACAGTAGCAAGGCTGAGCTTGTTATAAAGATCAGAATCATTAACTTCAAGAGCTTTTTTGAGTATTTCGATGCATTGGTGATAATCACCATTCATTCTATATGCCAGAGCCAGGGAGTTTCTGGCATATCTATCTGATGGGTTCTGCTTAACGGTTTTTTCAAGGGTTTCTATTGCCTTATCTATGTTGCCTGCTTCAAGATAAGTGTTTCCGAGAAGATAATTAGTATAAAGGTCTTCTTTTTTAAGTTTTAGCGAATCATCTAGAAGCCCCATGGCGTCGTCAAATTCCCCTTTTTCTTTTAAAACCATGGCCAGTTTGTTCATGGTATAAACATCGTTGGGTTTAATTCTCAAAGCCTCTTCAAAGTATTTGCGGGCCTGGGTGAGATCCTGTTGTTTTAAAGCCTCATTTCCTTTTTCATAAGCTTCCTGAAAAGTCATGACAGCCTCCTTTCTTGTGAAACACTTGCCTTGTAATTTAATAAACTTTATTAATTAACCTCTAAAGGTTTAAATCTCGATATCCAGATCGGCTCTCAGCGATGTAAGCGAAGCTACGACCTGCCTGCGCACCATCGGATCTTTATCTGAGAGCGCAGCCACCAGAGGCTCAACCCCTTGAGCCATGCCCAGGCGTCCAAGTGCATAAGCAGCCGAAGCCCTCATGTGACTGTCAGAATCCTGAATCATTCGCGACAAAAGGTCGAAAACCTTTAAATCACCATATTTGCCAAGAGCTATGAGAATATTTGCCTTAACTCTGTTATCTTTTTCATCAACCAGCAGGTTAAGAAATTCATAAACTCTTTTGCCGCCTATAGCCTCAAGAGCTTCTACCGCATTGGCCTTTACCCTGCGATCTTCTGAACGCAACTGCTCTGAAATAACAGACACATGCTCCTCGTTGCCGATATGACCAAGCAATCTAATCGCTCGGGAAAGAACTTTGGGGTCTTTTTCTTTTTTAAGAACTTCAACAACAAAATCACACAGGCCTTCGGGCCGAATTTTTTCGAGAGCATCCAGAACCTGATATCTTACTTCACTATTTTCGTCTTCATACCATTTATAAAGCAGCTCAGGAGTTTCAAGCTCATCAGAGGTTTTAATAATACGAAGAACCATTATTCTGGACCAGGCAGTGGCTTCTGAATAGCTTTCTAACAGTTCTTGATGATCTTTGAAGTTTCTAATTACAAATGCATTAAAACGCCCCTGTTCACCCGATAGCACTTCAAGTTCTTCAAAATTAATTACATCTTTGAGTAAAACATGAAGTTCGCGGCTGGCAATAATTTCATCGCTGTCTTGAATCTTGCTTAAAGTTCTAAAATCAGCAAAACCATCACCAATAAAAGCAGAATCTTTTTCGTTGCCAACAACCCGGCCCCGAATCATATCCATGGCATGCATGGTAACTTTTGGAGCAAAGGGCATCTCGGGACGACGCCCCAGGTCGCGGGCAGTGAGCTTAGCAAGATTTAAAGCTTTCAATAAAGAATCATGTTTGTTCTGGTAGGTAAACAACACAAGAATTCCCGAGGGAAACATTTGCAGATGTGCGTGATTGAATGATTGACACAGTTTTCTTACAACTGTGTAACACTCCTGAACCGCTGAAAAAACTCGTCCCCCTTCGACCCTTGAAATAGCTTCATCTATACCACTGAAATAAAGGAAAAAAGAAACGGCAAACAATTTTTCGCCATTTTTTTCGTGGCCAGCGACCGCCTTAAGGGTTCTTTCGACAATACTTCGGCTAACATATTGCTGCAAGCCTCTACCAATCAGATCTCTTTCTTTCATGCTCATAAGCATGAAATTAAAAGCATGAGCAAGCTGTCCAAACTCATCGTTTCTTTCTATGTAAATATTCTGGCGTAAATCACCGGCAGTTATCTGATCCATGGCTTTTATAAACCAGTTAATTTCTTTTGATACCCGGCGTGACAGAAGATGCATAAAAAACAGCATTAAAACAAGACCGACGATAAAAATTAAAATCAGGCGATCACGTAAAATTGAAAGATGCTCATAGCCTGAATTATCTCTTAGACCAGTTTTAAGGGTTCCCAGGCGATGCATTCCCTTCATGATGGGCACATAAGCTTCGTACATATCAGGCTCTTCAAGCTTTAAAATTCTTGGCCTGTCATAGTTCAGGCTCATCTGATAACCTGCTTCTTCGGCTACAGAATTACCTATTTGAGTTGGGTCGGAATGAAAAATTATTTGATCATCTTTAATCAAGCTTATATAGGCAAGATTTTCATCGGAGGCAACGAGCTCATAAGCATTCTTGAGGTCTTTGTCTTCGCCGGTTTCTATAAATCTCATAGCAGCGGGGGTAAATACCTTGCTCAGATACAAACCATGTCGGACAGAAGTTTCGCGCCAATTTTTATCATACCAGTTCTGAACTGTTACTCTGGTGGCAAGAAACAGAATTAAAATCAACAGGGCGCTACCACCAAGCAATGTGTGTTGCAAACTCGAAGCATGATGTTTTCTTACAAACCAGTAAAGAAACATTGCCAGCAAAATAAGAGAAAAGAAAAGAATGTTTCTGAATCTTATATGATCTCGCTTTGCCAGCTCTTGATTACGAAAAAAACCAACTCTGAGTATAAGCTTGTTTCCATTTGAAATAATCACCGGCATTGCCACTTCAATAAGAGAAAAAGTATCGGATGTATCTTTGAATGGAATCAGAGTAAGATGTGTTGCCTTTAAAGCCTTTTCTTCAACCTTGCGAAGAATTCCAATGGGTAAAGACTGGTTTTCGGCCCTGGCAATCACTGCACCGTCTGATTGCTGAACCAGAGCATAGGCAACAGCTTCTTCGGCAAGCAGATTTTTCAATCTTGGAGTTAAATCAAGTTTGCGATCGGCAAGCTCAATTATTTCATCTGCCAAAAGCTTCACCAGCATAATACGCTGTTTCTTAAAAATTCTTGATTGCTCTTGAAGATCTGCCAGTGAAAAATAATAGGCGAAACAAGCCAGAGATATTACAATAACTGAGAGTAATAAACGTTCAATAAAACGAGAATTGCGAATAAATTTCATTTTAATTTTTGCTTTTGCGAATCATTTTTATAAATACCGGAGCAATCTCAGGATCGAATTGCGACCCCGAACAATGTCTTATTTCTTTTAAAGCTTCATCTACAGTTAAAGCCTTTCTGTAAGGTCGATCCGTCGTCATTGCATCAAAAGTATCTGCAACTGCAATAATTCTTGCAAGCAGAGGGATTTTGTCGCCGACAAGCCCTTCCGGATAGCCTTTGCCGTCATAGCGCTCATGATGATGTTTAATGACATCAACAATTCCAGAAAGGAATTCAACTTTACCAAGAATTCGAATTCCAAGTTCAGGGTGCGATCTGATGGTTTTAAATTCTTCGTCATCGAGTCTTCCGGGCTTATTGAGGATGCCTTCAGGAATACCGATTTTACCGATATCATGTAAAAGGCCTCCAAGTTTAATTTTTTCTATTTCTTCCTGAGCTAACCCAAGCTCGTTACCAAGCTGAATAGATAGCTCGGTGACTCTCTCTGAGTGGCCGCGGGTATAGCTGTCTTTGGCATCGATTGCACTGGTAAGCGCAGACAAAGTATCGATATAAGCATTCTGAAGATTATTGAAGAGATCAGCATTCTGAATGACAAATGCAATCTGGTTGCCAAGAATTTTTAACAAATCAAGATCTTCGGGGCGGTACAAAGAATTGCCTTTTTTGTTGGCCACCTGAATTACCCCGAGGAATTTATCCCTGGGCTTCATTGGCAAAGCAATTGTGTCTCTTAATTCAATACCCACGACTTTATTTTTCTCGACCTGACAAAATTCACTTTTTTCAAGATCGGTAATCAGCTTGTGTTTTTCTTCCTGTCTGATAGCTTTTATGAACTCTGTATAACCTGCACAGGATTCTTTGGAAAAAGTTGTAGTTCCTTCGGCAAGCTGAACCTGAGTAAAGTAGGGTTTTGCATCGCCTTCTCTGACCAGAAAAATACAGGCAACTTCACTATCGGTGCCATCGCGGGCAATGGAGAGGAATTTCTCTACCAGCGGTTCAAGGTCGATGTTGGTTACAATCTCTTTACCGAGAATAAAAACATTGCTCAAAACAAGAAGCCTTTTAAACATTCTTTCGTAAAGAATTGCACTTTCAAGCGAGGCGGCTGCCTGTGAAGCAAGAATCGGCAGTATTTCGCAAATATTTTCGGGAGCTTCAGCGGTGAGCTTCAAGCCTATTACTCCCAACATTCGATGCCTTCTAACCAGAGGCAAAAGTATAAAATCGTCTATACTTATAATAGGAGTTTCGGATTCCTGCCAGCGAATATATTCTTGTTTGAATTTGCGGCGAATGTTTTCCATTTTTTCTTCAAGAATCATGTTACTGATTCTGACATCTAGCTCTGCAGGGTCTTTGCCGGCAAGAGAGAAAAAAGAGGACTCTGCTTTGCACAAAACCAGAGCTTTTTTTAAAATCGCCTTTAAAAGTGAGTTTAACTCAATAAAGAAGCCGGTTTCATCGAGATTCAGAAGTTCATGAATTTGTTTTTTCAGAACTTCGTTTTCACGAATCAAGGCTTCTTTGCTGACTTTGCCGCCAGTCTGATTTAACCAGGATATATCAAACATTACTTTAGGATTCTACCACTTCCAGAATAAAAAAACAATTTAAAGCCTTTTGCAGCCAAACTTAACTAAAAAATAAACTCAATCTACAATTTTTATTCTATCTTCCACCATTAGTTCAACAGGCCATTCATCTTGGAATTGAGCAAGATAGTCTTTAACGACATCTCTTTGAATTCTTCCATATTCCAGATTTCTGCCCTGTTTGAAACCGAGAAAATTATCGCCACCCGACGCAAGAAAACTATTAGTACAAATAGAGTAAGTTCTGGTTGCCACTACAGGCTCACCATTAATTTTTGCCCACTTTAACTCATAATCATCCTCTTCACGATTGGCAAAGGCATATGACATGCCAGACACTTGCATAACACCACGATACAGGCTGGCAGACTGAGAAAGGATTTCAAGCAGGGCACTTCCTGAAATCTGCATTGTAACAAGCTGATTATCAAAGGGCAGTACGTTAAATAAATCGCCGACAGTAAATGTTCCAGAGCTAATATTGTTTTGAATACCACCTGCGTTCTGCAAAGCGACTTCTGCTCCGGTTTCAGCTTTCATGGCATCGGCAACCATGTTCCCTATAGGCCCTTCTCGATAATATTTGCGCTGATAATCGCGGGCAAACTCGGCAATCTTTTCTTTTTTTAATTCTCGCACTTTTCTGGTTGTTTCTTCGACTATTTCAGCAACTTCTTTATCCGGAATAAGTTCGGCATGATTTACCACATGTCGCGATCCCGAAAAAGCGACAATTTTAGCCGGATTCCCTCTTAGAGCTAAATCAAGAGTGTCTATTTCTTTAGTCTTGTTATATCCACTAATAGTTTTGATAATTATACCATCTTTCCTAACCACTCTCGGAGCTTCTATTTCATAATCAAGCATTATACATACATCGGGCCTTACATTTACAATTGATTTCCATTGCCTGGAATTTATTTTTTTGCTGTTTAACAAGGTTAACAAGACTATAATATCGACCCCTGCTTTTCTTAATGAAAGAATTCTATTTTCAAGGGCGGTTTCAACTTTGGCAAATTCAAGCCCGACAACATTAGGAGCAAAAGTTAAATCAGGAGTCTGTGGCGGTGTAAGACCGACAAAACCGACTTTAATACTCTGACCAGGATAGAGAATTACCTCGGGAGTTAAATATGCGGGAATCTGCCCGGGTCCTGTTTCTGTGACGTTAGAACTGAGAAACGGAAACTCTGCCTGCTCAGATAGCTCTGACAACCGTTTCTGACCAAAGGTAAACTCTATATTACCAACAAGCATCGCTTCGACACCGATTCCGTTAAGAGCAGATACTATTGCTGCTCCTCTGGTAAAATATGCATCAGCTGTACCAGAAAGTTCGCTGCCAACAGATACAAGATTATATGGATCACGGCCAAAAGAAGCGACTCTGTTCTTTATCAAAGCCGACAGACCGGCAGCCCCTCCAACCAGCTGACCTTTATGTGGTTTAAACCTTGCTCGATACGGGTGTAATCGCCCCTTGCTTACACCGGTTAAAATCAGGTGATAATGTTTTGTTTCTTCGGGGCCGGCAAGCCTTAAAACAACTGCAGCCAATAATATAAGCGAAAGAACAAGAAAAATTTTTCCAAGTTTCGAATTCATTAAGTTTCTCCAGAATTCAGTTTAGAGCTGTAAAACAAAGTAATCAACTATTTTTTCGTTTTTACAGGCAAAAAAAAAGAGCCACATAAAAATGTGGCTCTCATTTTATTAAATGTTATCAGTAGTTACTGATATCCTGAAGTCTTTTTTCAAATGCTTCCTTAACATCTTCTTCGACAACGTGGTTAGAATTGTGCTTAATACCTTCTTTTACTTCTTCGATGACATCATTGATAAGTTTTCTTGAATTTGCATCAAGCTTGTTCATTTTGTGGGTGAAATATGAGAAGTATTTACCAGCACTGCCTTCATTTTTGTCTAGATCATAAACTATAACTCTAGCCAGGAGATCAGCATTGTTTTCTCTTGATTTATAAAGACTGTTAATATCAGCCTGGGTATCCATAGAGAAGCTCATACCAGGAGTTTCATTGAAGCTACGCTTATAATCGGTAATTGAATTTGAATCTTCTACCAGTTCATCCATTAACATACCCAGAGTTCTGAGAGATACTTCCTGATGGACAAATTTCTGTTCCTGTTCTGCCTCGCCGCTCTGAGAGCCCTGTTCTGATTCACCAGACTGCTCAGTCTGACCTGCTTGTTCACTCTGACCAGACTGTTCGCTCTGACCAGCCTGTCCGGCATCCTGTGAAGGAACATCAGCTTCTGGAGCATCCGGTGTCTGAGCAACATCGTCGTCTTCTGGTGGTAGCTCAGGTGCTTCTGGAACATCACCCGGTTCATCGGGAAGTTCAGGAAGAACTGGATCTTCAGGTGCTTCACCCTCATCTTCAGGCATATCAGCAGGAGGTGCTTCTGGAGCTTCGCCTGCGTCATCTTCAGGCGCATCTGCCGGAGGTGCTTCTGGAGCTTCGCCTGCGTCATCTTCAGGCGTATCTGCCGGAGGCGCTTCTGGAGTCTGGCCTACGTCATCGGCAGGTGGTAAGGTCTGACCAGCCTGTCCCGCCTGACCAGCCTGTCCGGCATCCTGAGATGGAACGTCGGGAACGTCTGCAGGTGGCAATGGACTTGCGATTGGACCGGACTGTCCCGGGGAATCGCCCTGACCAGGATGATTACCCTGAACTGGAGAGTTTCCACCGCCCATTTGTGCTGCTTCTTTAGGAGTAAGTTTTCTCCAGTGACCTTTGGTCCATCTACCGTTTTTATCATAGTGTCCAACGACCCATACACGTTTTTTCTTACCGGTAAGTTTCCATTTGATCCACACACCGGAATCTTTAAAAGCATTATTAACTTTTGCACCGCCAACTTTTATTTTCTGGCCGGTTTTGATTGCTGCTTTTTTAACAGCCTGACCAGTCTTTTTAGCCGCAGCTTTTACTGCTTCACCGGTCTTTTTAGCCGCAGCTTTTACTGCTTCACCGGTCTTTTTAGCCGCAGCTTTTACTGCTTCACCCGTCTTTTTGGCAGACTTCTTAATTGCTGCGCCAGTTTTCTTGGCTGCAGTTTTTACTGCTTTGCCTACTTTCTGGGTTGCCTCTTTTACTTTGGCCCCTATTTTTGCGAAGAATCCTTGTCCGCTGTGGCCAGAACCTTTACCAGCAAAGGCCTCAACAGAAAATAACATACAAAAGATCGCTACCAGAGCAATAATTCTTGTTAAACTTCTAGACATCTGGTTTTGCCCTCCAAACATAAATTTTAGAATAAAAATAAACAATAATATTCAAGACACTTTTTACTTGGCGCAAAATGTGTACCAATTTCATTATACTGATCAGATAAGAATTCGGAAGCCCCCTGCTAAAATTTAGTAAAATTTTCAGCAATGAATTGACAGAAATTAAGCTCCTTTGCCAAAACCAGCTCAAAACTCGAAAATTTTATTCAGATTCTTACCCAGATCCTTTACTTTGTCTTCCAACTCTTCCGAAGTTGATTTTTTCTCCTGTTTAGTTGTATCAGACTGTTGTTCGGTTACAGCCGAGTCTTTTGCCTTATCTTCATCTGTTTTTTTGCTCTTGAAAATATTTCCGAGTGCATCTTTGGCTCTATCTTCAATCTCTTCTTTAACTCTATTTTGTGCTGCATCTTTCAGCATTCTGTCAAGAGGAATCCCTATTGAGGGTGAAAGAAAAGAACCCTTAACGCTAACCGGCACATTTAAACTGCTTCTATTACCAACAAGCTGTTTTAATACCGGACTATTCTGACAAGACTCCCTGACAATTTCCAGACTAAGCTCGCCATCGACAGTCGCATCCAGACCAACCGAGCCTTTGTAAATCATTTTGCCGTGAACAGAGGTCGCCATAGTATTATTTGAAGATATACGCCCATTTGCAATCTTGTAATCACCAGACACATTATCAATTGGCCCCGAAGCAAGATGATCAGCCTTTAGTTGCTTGAAAATTTTCTGAAGCACAGGTGGAGAAGAATAAGAACCTTTTTTCATAAGCAGAGAAGCCTTCCCATTTAAAGAATTTAATCCGGTTGTGTTACCTGTAATTTCTGCCGTACCGTCCAAACCACCACGAACAGCGTCTTTAAATTTCGTGTTCGCTCTTAAAAATTCACTGGTTTCAAGCTGATCGAGCTTCGTATCAAAACTGAATTTTATTGGTTCCCGGGCGAGATAGACTTTTCCGGATGCGTTAACAGTGCCTGTAAAGATTTTTGCATTCGCTTTTAAAATATTAAGTATTTTATCCTGATAAGAAAAAGAAGCAGTCAAATCTGTAAACGGAAACTTGAAATGATCTTTATTATCTTCTGAAACCGGCGCAGAAAAGACACCTTTCGGCAAATCAGCCTTGCCTGTTACCTTAATCTTTTCAACCGGCCCAACCACATTACCTTTACCTGTTCCGGCAGCTTCGAGTTTGTAACCGGTCTCTTTGAGGAAAAAGCCGGAAGCATCTGTTGCAGCCAGAGGATCAACATCATAACTGAGGTCTGTTTCAAGTTTTCCCCAGTCTTTAACCGCCCCTTTCACAACAACTGCCGACTCGCCCCAGTTGGCGGCAACTCGTTGGGTGGTCATGCCTTTATTATCAAACGACACAGGGCCATTGATTTTTTCGAGAGGCCTGAAAATCGCCGGATGAAAGAAACGACCGTCTTTTACATCTGCCTGTCCGTTAATCTCAGGCTGAGAGATTTGCCCGCCGAGCTTCAAGCTGACATCTGTCCGGCCAGACATTTCAATTTCATTCGGAAACTCTTCAAAGTTTTTCTGGAGAAAATTACGAATACTACTTATATCCGCGTTTTTTAAAGCAGCATCTGCCTTGACAACCGGTTTTTTAAAGTCTTTTAAACTACCCGATAATTCCAGCTTTCCACCGGCCAAATTTGCCTTGAGACCTTCGACAACCAGCTGATTTGCATCTGCTTTTGCTATGCCATTGAAATTCTCGATCAATAGTCCCTGGTCGGGCAAACTTGAACGAACATTATTAAACTCCAGTTTGCCGTCAGGTTTTAGTTCGGCTAGAGTTCCTCCCAGTGCAAGGTCGACATTTATATTGCCCGAAAACTGGTCTTCTTTAACCGGCAATTTAAATAAGGCTGAGGCAAACTTTGAAAAATTACCAAGATCAATTTGCCCTTTTGCATTTAGATCAAATCCGGGATCTTTTGAGTTCTTTACAGAGCCTGAAACTTTTAGCTGACTACCCAGAATATCAAGAGCAAGATTGCTAACCTTTAACTCTCCGCTTTGCTTACCAAGCCCTTTAAACAGAATGTCAAGCTGGTTAATATCGGCTTTGGCTTCATATTGTTTTTCCTGCAAACTAATGTGGTCGGACTTTAATTTTCCGTCTACCGAAAAATTCTGCTGTTGGTAAACAATTTTACCATCGAATTCTGCCCGCCCCCCAGGAGTAAAGCTCGCCGCGGCTTCAGGCAAATAAGTTTTCGCCAGGCCCCAAAGCCTTGTAAAATTTATATCGGCATTCAGTTCAGACACAAATTTTACAGGTAAAATTCCGATTTGCCCGTTTTTCAAGGAGAATCTGGAATCGGCAATTTCAGCCATTAAAACAGGGATCTCAATCTTATTATCTTTATAAACAATGGTTCCCCTATCGACAGTAATCTTTTCCTTTAAAGCTAAAGCAGTTGCTACAATGTTATCCAGTTGGCATTCTGCGTTCAAAGTCTTGAGGCTATTGCCTGCAACTTCGAACTCAATAGATGGTATGATTGTCCCTTTTTCGAACTCTGCAACAATATTTTTTGGTAGATAACCTTTAACCATTTGATGAAGAGTTTTCACGCCCATTGCCTGCATAACAAATTTCCCTTTGGCATTTAAAGGTGAAAAAGAAGTAATGCTTGTATCGCCATTAATAACTATTCCCGGTTCAGCTGAAAGATTAAATTCGGTAAAATCAAGTTTTTGGGTCGTAATATTAAAATTTGCCTCAGCCATGAGCTGCGGTTTTGAAATCTTTGCCACTTCATTTTGATATTCGCCAGGGATCAGCTTAAGTAATTCAGCTTCATTAACATTATCTACAATTATTTGAACTTTTATAGTTTCAGGCCAGTTCAATGAACCTTCTGCTTTAACATGGCCATAATTTTCGGCATTTAAATCAAAACCGAAGGGTAAAGATGCCGAAAGAATAGATTTTTCAAGACGCGCATTTTTTAAAACAAATGTAGAGGTTTTTGCCCAACCCTGACGTTTGTAGATAACCGTTACCGAGTCGGCAAAAAAGCTGTTCAAAGGGAACTTGAAATTACTTAAATCGACCTTTTTCCCTTTTTGCGCATCTTTGTCTTTCGGGGTTTCTTCGACCTTTTCCGGTAAAGTTAACTCGGCTGTAGTTGAACTGAGGCTGAATGAATCGAGCACCAGTTTGCCCTGAAGCGCAGCCCAGAAGTCGGGGGTAACATCGAGTTGTTTCACCAACGATGTAAGTTTCAAATTTTTCGAATCAGTAGCTATTCTTACATCTTTAAGACTTATATCAGGAAAAGAGACATCAAGGCTGGCAAAACTTACATCTAATTTTGTCGTTTTGCTTATTTTTTCCATTAACATACCGTCGAATTTATCCCCGGTTGTTAGTTGATGAAAAACATAATAAACGCTGATTCCCATTGTCAACGCAACTAGAAGAAAAAGTGTTACAAAAATTTTTAAATAAAATCTGACCCCGCGCTTTTTAGTTTGCATATTGCTATTTTCAGAAGACGAATCCATCTATTACCTCCAGGTAAAACAAAAGTTCTCTCTATATGACTGAGGGTAGCACATAGTACCGTTTGCTTCTATACAGATTTTTTTATTTTGTCTGGCAAAATTTGAAAGCTTCGGTAAGTTCGTTTTTAAGCCGAAATATAAGATTAGAGAAACAAGGCGGAGGCACAAATGTCTAATTATTCTCCAAAATTTCCAGATTATTTTAAGAAAGCAAAGTTTACAACAATTATTGTATTCTTTGTTCTGCTGGTCTCTCTATTGGTTTTGAACGGTTGTACCGGCAAAGGCGACCTGACTTTTAATGATCCAGATGATGATGAAACCTTTTCAATTTCCGGCAGCATCGTACTCGACGAAATAATAGAAACCGATTTAACTAGTTCAATCAGAAACAGCTTAACCAATATTTCCAACTACAATACATTTGAAGTTGCTGCCAATGAAGTTAGTGTCAACGCTTCCGAAGACGGAAGTTACCAACTTACCGGTGTGCCTGTCAGCGATAAAATGCTTGTTGAGGCCATTTCCGGGAAGGTTCGCCTTATGAAGCGCCTTTCTCTTAACGAACTGTATTATACTGACTTGTCAGACACTCAGATCGACCTTGAATCTACTGTCGAAGCTTTAATTTGGAAGCTGGCGCTGGACTATGATAAAAATCTTACTGCTGCAGATATCAGAGCCAGAGAGTATGAAGATATGGTAGCAAGTGTTACCAGTGCTTTGAAGCTTGCTCTTCAATTGAATTCCGATGCAATTGCAGGCTATGTCGACGAGCTGCCTGCCGTAAGAAACCCGGCTAATACTGCGGCCCAGACAATAATTGAACGAGAAACCCTGCTACGGGATGCCAACGATATTCTAGCCAACGCTTTTTTCAGAAAAGACACAGATTTGCTTCAAGCCTATATATCACCATCATTTTCCAATGACTGGGATTCAACATCTAACTGGGACGATTTTTTCTCTTATTATAACGAATTTTTCGATAAAAAAGCCTACACAGAGATTGACTGGAAAATAGACGATCTTGAATTTCTACCCGACAAAAAAGCCAGGGTAAGAACAAGTGTAAAAGTAGAAGTAAAATATTTGCCAACGGAAGAAATTTTGTTTAATCAAGATTATTGTTTCGATGCAATCTGGCGCAAAGAAGGGACTTTTTGGAAAGTTTACCGAAATCTGCCTTACCGCCAGACACACCCGACTCAAGTCGGAGCGGATTTGCGCTGGGGACAAATTGCAGACGCACATGCCCAGTTAAAAGCAGCTCTGGCAATCGAAGACCTCAATGTTTTCGAAGAACGAATTTCCTCTATTTTTGGTAATGATTTTGATTCAACCAGCACTCATACAGACATTATCTCTGTAGCAGATTCCAGATTCGATTCGATGGATGTTAAAATCGCAAGCTACAGCATAGATAATATAGAATTTAACGGGCCCGACCTGGCTACGGTAGAATGCAAAGCCGAAGTTACGGTTATCAACCTGATACCAGGTGTCGATATCAGTAGTGGAATTGTTAAAGCTAAGGTTGTCTGGCGAAAAGAAGACGGATTATGGAAAATATACCGTAATCTTCCCTATAAATTTTCGCATGTCGGCAAATAAAAATAGCGCCTGATCAATTATACCAGGCGCTGGGTTTTGGAAAATATTATTAACTTATTTGATATTACTTAGCATCTTTTTTACTTCAGCATTGTCAGGAAACAAAAGATCAGCTTTTTCCAAAAACGCTCTGGCCCTTTCCAAATTATTTTCACGCTTAAACCGTTTGCACAGCTTCAATAGGACCTTTAAATGTTGCGGAGAATACTCTACCTGAATACCGGTAGATTTAAGCAGTTCTATGGCATCAGATTCTGACATCGAAGCAAAAAGATCAGGATCTGCCCGGCGAATAAAAAGCATTTCTTCTTCCGCATCGAGATTGGTTTCATCGTATTTTTTTGAAAGCTTCAAACATGCAAGAGCTCTAGCCAGTTGCCTTCTTTCTACCAGAACATAAGCCAGCCCGCGCAAAGCCGCTGCAAAATCTTCAGGGGTGTCGGCAAGTTCCAAAGCTTTTTCATAGGCAATTTGGGCCATAATAAGGTCCGGGCCAGATTTTTTACGTAACAACATATAACCGCGCTCGTTATAAAAAGCTGATCTTACCGGATTCCATGAGATTGCTTCTTGAAGATTCTTAAGAGCGCTTTCATGTTTTCCCTGCTGAAAGTCAACCATGGCAAGCAAATAAAAGCCGTCAGACAAAGGTTGCTGCACCCATTTTACAGTTTTGTTTTCACCCTGCTGCTTCAGCTTCATTTCATAAAGCTCTTTTTCCATTATTGAATGAAAAGATTTATGAACTACCTTTGCAGTATCCCTGTATTTTTCGTGACCATAAGTCATTTCACTGGCGATTTCTCTGGCTTCTTCATAATCCGCGTTTTTCATTCGTTCCATAAAAACGAGCATCATCTGGTTAGTCATTAGAATTGGATTTTTAGTACTGGTTGTTTTTGCGGCCTTGTCTTCGGGAATCGAAAAAGCGACAGAAACAACGAAAAGGTTAAGCAACAGGGCCTTAACCATTAATTTTTTAAACATAATAGAATTTATCCTTTGCTGAAATCTTTAAGCCAATATAACCTCTGCACCCTTAATTTTCAACGCCACATTAAACGATGCAATGTAAACACGCACCTTACCCTGTATTTATCGTAAGATCAGTAATTTACCATCTGGGTTTATTTAGTGTTTTTTCAAAGGTTTCGTTTTATATTTTTGTCTTTTTTTTGGCTTATTGCCTTTGTGTGATGCTTAATTTAATCAATGTTAATTCTTCGCCATTAATTGGCAAATTTTCAGCAGTTTTAGCAACCATCAGGCCTTCAACTGCTCTGACTGAGCCCACACAAATGGCATAAATTTTGCTTTAAATATACACAAATAAATTAAATCCACACGAGAAAGGTTTTGCAAGTATGATTCGAAAAATTGCATTTCTGCTTATTTTTTCAGCTATTGCAGTAACCGGTTTTGCTTTTGACAAATCTGATTTTAACAACGTTCTTGAAGATTTATCAAAAGGAATTGCCCAAACTGCCTACGTTTTGAGCGAAAACTCCGAAAGCGACGAAAGAGAAGCCTACGAAACTATCGCCAACCAAACAGACCGAAAAGAAACCAGGCTTAAAGAACTAATAAGTGAAATTGAAAAGCCTGAGGATTTTTCAGCCGCTCAAGACCTGCTGGCGGAATTCAGCAGCAAAAGTGCCTCTAATTCACACACAGCGGCCTACGCCCAGAAGCTTCTGGCCCAAAGAGCACAGTTCATTAATTCCAACAGTAGCGAAGCAGAAAAAAAGATTACAGTTAATCGTAATCTTGAAATGGCAACTTCACCCGAACTTTTAATGAACCGTCGCAGACAGCGACTAATAACCATCGAAACACCGATTGTTGAAGCCATAATATCCCTTTCAGATACCAAAAAGAATCGAAGAAGAGATAATCTCAGAGCAATTTTTAAAAGACATGAATGCAGAATTCTGGCCGAAAACCAGGAAGAAGGCAACGACAAAAAAATAAATAATTTCTATTTTTCCGGAAAGAAATATCTCGTTGACGCTCTGCTCGATCATTTTGGCGGCGATCTGGTCAACAGTGACCTTAAAGCAATGGTTGAAATAACCTGTGGCGGATTCTGGTCAGGTAAAAACAGTATTGAAGTTACATTGAACCGCACTCGCAGTAATTCAGTTATGGGCGAACTAGGATTTTTCAAATCTACCGTCGAAAAAGACCCATTTAAATATCTTGCTGCTAATGGTCACCTTAACCGACTTGAAAAAATTGGCACTTACAAAGATGTAGCCGGCGTTAAAAAACTTCATTTCAACAACGCTGTCGTTAAAATCTGGGTAACCGGACAAAACGGGACAAAAAGAAACGCTGTTTACAAAAGCGAAACTGATTTTGGCGACATTTATCTGGACTTAAACCAATAAAGCTGAAAGGAGACAATTATGAAATTAACTAAAAACATTATTTTTGCCGGCTTCTTTTCAGCTGGATTAGCAATGATTTGTCTGCCCGCTTTCTCTGCAGACGAAAATGATATAGAGGCTCTCGAAAAAGAACTTATTCAAAAAGAATTAAAAATGCTTGAGCCTGAATTAAGGCTTGACCAGCTGCAAAAGGAACGATCAAAATATGACGGTTTCAGCGGCTGGTTCCAGGGTAGTAAAAAGAAAGCCCTCGATGCTCAGATCGAGAAGCAAAACAAACTGACTGACAAGGCATACAGAGAAGTAAAATCTGTATCTGATCAGGTTCAGAAAATGGTTTATTCGGTTGCCTACAGCTATGAAAAACATGGCAACTATAAAAAAGCCATCGAATATTACCTTAAAGTAGAAAACCGCACTGATAAAATCAGATTCAGAGTCGCCGGCTGCCATAAAGCACTCAAACAATATCAACAAGCAATTAAATGGCTGTTCGAAATGCGACGATCTGACGCTACCCTGCTCGAAGTAGTTGATTGTTACAGACTTGACGGTAGAATGAAAGACTCAATTTACTGGCTTTTTGAAATTCTCGAACCTTACTCAGCCAATTCAGCCGAGTTGACTGCTTTAAAACTGATAGAAGAATATGATTATCCGCAAAAACAAGCAGATTTTCCCGATTTTGCCCGCAGATTATCTGATGTATATCTCGTTAAAGCAACCCAGGCTTATCAAAACAACTTCGTTCAAGCAACCGAAGACTACAAAAAAGCTGTAAATCTTCTTGCAGAAGATATGGGCGCTTCACCTGCCAAAGTCAGCTTCAGCATTCTTGATAGAAGCCAGAATGATTACAATGCCGCATTAAAGATATTACAAAGACAAAGAGAAGCAGCAGAACGCAATTTTGAAGACAAACTACGCCGAGCCAGAGAAGAAATAGACGACGCAGAGCGTGATTTAAGAAGAGCAAAAAGAGACGCAGACCGCCATTACAATTATAAACTAGACAACTCGCGCCGCCGCCTGGAAAGAGCCCGGGAAAAATTAAAAGAAGTGCAAAACTCTGAAACCGCCACTGAATTTGACATCGATAATGCCAAAAGAAATTTGGATCGAGCCGAACGCGATTACCGCTACATTCAGGACAACAAATACAGAATCATACGAGAATATTTAAGGCCTTATCAGGAAGACGTTCGGGAAGCAGAAGAAGAGTATGATGACCTTCTCGACCGCAGAAACGAGATAATTGCTCAGTATATCGCACCCTACAAAAAGAAAGCTCAACAGGCACAGGTTGCTTACGAAAGAATCAGAGCTTTACACGAAGCAAACTTCAATTACTGATAAAGCTCAGTAAAAACAGGTTGTCTCATAAAAATGAGGCAGCCTGTTTTTGTTTATACGAGTTCGAAACGTTCGAGGGCTTCATAAATTGGCCCTTTATCCGTTAAAATACTCTTGAATAAAACAAAAGAGTCGGCTAACCAGTCGGCGCGAATCTTTTTTTGTTTTGGTCTTGAATAACCGGACTTTTTTCTTGCCAATGTAATATGAGGCCTGAATTGGCGATTATCAACCAAAGGCATCAGTTGCTTTTGCAGATATACTGCAAGTTTACACAGCTCCGGCGAAACAACCCGGGCAAACCAGACCCGCGGATCGCCTCTGAATGGGAACTTACCGGTATCTTCAATTTTTATCGGTACCGGTGAAAACAACTCAGCGGTTAGATTTCCTGCTTCTATCACCTGATCTATATCCGAATCTTTAACCGAGCCCATAAAAGCAAGAGTAATGTGCAATTGATGTCTTTTGACCGGTTTCCACTTTTTTTTATCAGCTGCAAATGAAAGTTGTTCAAGCTTGTCTCTTAAAGATTCGGGAATTTCAAGGGCATAAAAAAGCCTCAGGTCAGCGTTCATTCTGCACCTTCTTCAAGCAGCCCCACAATCTATACAAAGCAGCTTTACAAATACGCTGCCTTACCATCATTCTACTGCCGGGCCAGTCAACAAAAAAAGCTTCGCTGATATCCGGACCTGATATTCCTATATATGCGGTTCCGGGCTTTTTGCCGTCATGGGGGTTCGGGCCTGCCACCCCGGTGGTGCTTACTGCCCAGTCAGTGGCGAACTGTTTTTTTGCGGCCCGGGCCATTTCAATTGCTACCTGCTCTGAAACTACACCATATTCACTAATTATATCCGCGCTGACACCGAAGTCGGCTTTTATTTTTTCATTATAAGCAGTAACCGAGCCATGAAAACAGGAACTTATACCCGGGCAATCAGTAAAAAAGGCAGCAAGCATTCCGCCTGTTACCGATTCCATACAGGATACAGATTGATTAAAATTATCAAGAAATTTTCTAATTGCGCTTACAATTGTTTCTTCATCTCTGCCAAAAATATTTTCTGCCAAACGAAGCTCTATTTCTTTCGCCACAGGCTCTACAATCTTTTGCGCTTTTTCGGCTGAATCGCTAACAACCCCGACTCTCACATCTACTCCCATTCCTCTGGCGTAGATTCCCACACCCGGACTGGCTGCAGTGGTAAAATCTGCTATTTTTTCCGCCAGAGTCGATTCACCTGTTCCGATAGTATGTATGGTAGTAAAGTAAAAATGCCCTTCTGCTTCAGGCAACTTTTTTAAAACCTGCTTTAACCACATCTGCCTCATTTCTTCAGGTGGACCCGGCAATGCAATAATTATTTTATCTTTTGACCTGACCAGCCACCCGCAAGCTGTGCCATAAGAGTTGTTAAGAGCCTCAGCACTTTTTATTATCATTGCCTGCTTTTTATTATTGGCTGTCATCGAGCGGTTTCGCCGGGCAAATAATGCTTTTAAATCTTCAAGAAGTTTATGATCTTCATGAAGCTGTTCATTACAAACACAGGCTATAGCTTCACGCGTTATATCATCATCAGTAGGCCCCAGCCCGCCGGTTGTAATTAAAATATCGGCTCTTTGCAAACCTTCCTGCAAAGCCCGGGTTAAGCGCTTAAAGTTGTCGCCGACCGTAACCCGACGAAAAACTCCAATACCCTGCCTGTTTAATTGTTCGGCAATAAAAGATGCATTGGTATCTATAATTTCACCAAGCAAAAGCTCGGTTCCTATTGTTATTATTTCTGCAGTTAATTGTTTTTTCATGTCATTATTATAACAGTAATTCTCCATTTGTATTCATTGGTTGATTTTGCGATTTTTACGTTTTTTTGCCTTGTCGAAGCATTTATTTAAATGGCAGGTTGCGATAATCGCAAAAAAAAAGAGACCGAAACGGCCTCTTTTTCAGGATTTTTAATCTGTTATTTACTTCAGCAATTTACGGGGATCGACAAAGAAATTCTTTTCATTGATTTCCTGCTTTTCTTTTTCAATAAGGCCTTTCTTTTGCAGATAACGGGGAACCATAGTAGGCATTGTGGCTCTGACGTTGTAAATCATGCTTGGAATTGTCCAGTATCTGATTTTGGTTTTCGAAATCTTGTCTAAGAGTATAACCAGATTGTTGGTACAATTATTTCTAGTGGTGTGATAATATTCGCCCTTACGATTAACCAAAGACTGCTTTAAAGTTTCTTTGAGCAAAGCAACTTTTTGTCTGTGATTAAATTTAACCGGATAAGGTACCATTTTTTTATTGTCATAATAGCAGGTTTCTGCCGCATAGTTCTCCCAGGTGGCAAGAATCCATACAATACCAAATGCTTTCTTGAGACCTTCGGTCAGCGAATACTTCTGATCTTTTGTCTGGTAAGCCTCAATACTTAAAACCAGGCCGGTTGATTTGTTTCCCTGGTTATCGACAAGCCCGCCATCTTTAAAAGTATAGAGCATTAGACAGTGCGCGGCGATCCACTCGGGCGGGAATGGTAATTTAACAAAATAAATTTCATCTATAAGTTCGGGTTTGATTTTTACTTTTCGCCAGTGAAATTCGGCCTGACTTCTGGGCAAATCTTTTTTGTCGGGATTTTTTCTTGCCCAGCGTACATTGCCAATTATTATTTCCGATTTTGTCGCTTTAACAAAGTTAGCCGATTTCTGATGATTTTTATAATCTCGATTGTCTTTAATCAGAATTCTTTTTTTAAAGGGCCTTATTTTTTTAACCTTCAATTTTCTTAATTTAGTGGAATCTTTTGCTACAGCATCTACTTGAACAATTTTACCGTCAAATTGTGCTGCTTTTGAACGCGACATATCAAGTTGGAAAACTCTGCAATCATCAGTGGTTAAAACCACAAAGTTTTCCTGAATATCGATAATACCGTTAACCCTATAAAAAACTCCGGCGCCGACGAATGAAGGCAAAGCAACGACAAGGGCCAATAACAATACAATTTTTTTCATCAGTACCTCATTTCTGAAACAAAAATTACAGCCATACCCTTTTATTATAACGATTTTCAAAAACTACAGCAAGATCTTTCAAATCCCCACAGCCACTAAGAGACTGGCAATTAAAAGTTAAGGCCGACCCAGCGGGCAAAAACGGCAATAGAAATAAATACGAGATAAATATAAAGGGCTACCTCGGTTAAATTCTGCCCAATTGAGGGCTTGTTTTTGTTGTAACCGGTTTTCGCACGATATTCTTCAAGACTTTTTTTATCTTCTTCGCCAAGTTTGTCATAGCCAGATTTTAATTCCCAATGATGCAATAATTCATGGGCAATAGTTTTTGCCACTTCTTTTTTGAGTTTTGCGGGTTTCGCATGGGGGAAAGCACGCTTAAACGAGCCAAAATACAAAACGACGACAGGGTGCCCCAGATAACCTCTGGGCATATACTGGCCCAGGGTATACAGCCCCGGCATATATTTGCTGTAGCGATATTCTTTTTCTTCGATAATGAACTGCGAAACTCCCTCTCTGAATTTATCCGGGATACGGGACAGTTCTTGACGAAAAATTTCGTCAAAATGATCGAAATCCATATCGGAAACAAAAATATCATCTCTGTTCATAGATGATGAGTATAACAAATTCTGATTTTTTTTTTTCTTATCTAAGTAAATTAAAAGATCGAAAAGCGAGTCCCGACGCCGATATCGAATTGCGATGTTAATTCGAGTCTCGGGTTCGCTATCGCTATCGGTATCGGGATCGAATTGAAACAAATCCACTGACAATTTTTTCTTGAGTTTTCGGCCGATTTCTGTTAGGATCATTTGGTAATGATATTTCGCGAGGGTGGCGAAATTGGCAGACGCGCTAGACTTAGGATCTAGTGGTGATTACCGTGCGGGTTCGAGTCCCGCCCTTCGCACCCGGTAGCTGGAAATAAATGCGAGAGTAACTCAATTGGTAGAGTCTCTGCCTTCCAAGCAGATGGTCGCGGGTTCGAGTCCCGTCTCTCGCTCCGATATAACAAAAAAGCTGGTCCCATAACGGGAGCAGCTTTTTTTTCGTGTTAAAATATACATTTATAAAAAGACCCTTCGGCACAACCGAAGGGTCTTTTTTATTAAGCTGAATTTTATAAATAAGAACTATGCAGCTGGTGGCTGGCTGCTTGTTTCAAAAAATTTAGCTGCCTCGCCATAGGTAGCGTATAGTTTTTTGACCCAGTTCTTATAACTCTCTATTTCATCATCAGAAATATCAAATAATTTTTGCAATCTTTTAATAATTTCATTTTCTTCTTCAGAAATTTTATCATCACAACCCGAAAGAGCAACAAGCTCAAGCATTATAGCGACCCGACTATTTTTGTCAGGAAAAAATTGCTGCAGAACTTCGTCAGATGGGTTTCTAATGAGCTCCTGCTGGCCCATTTCAGCACTTAAAGAGGCAATCATAGCTGATTCCTGGTCACTGATCTCATTATCGGCTTCAATAAGCTCTCTGGCTACCCCGAGAAAAAGCTTCTGCTGATGCTCGTTCAGATCTCTTAAAAACATATTTACAACCTCCCGGAATTATCAATCAGTTTTTTACACTATCAACATATTAAAACTTAGCCGGCTTTAAAGCAAACCCTATTTATCATATTGGCAAACGACAAAATTGTTTTGTTTAAATGATTTTAATTTTTCGATATTGAGAAGCGATCCCGATAGCGATACCGAAATTTCGATGAAAAAACCTGTCCTCATGAATTAATGAGGGGTTGAGGATTTTAATGCGATTGCCCTGAGCCACTTACCCGGGTCTTTACATTTAGAGGCTAATAATCTATAATTCCTTATTCACCTTGATACCTTTTCGAGGATTTGTTTATTTTTCAGCTTTAACTCGGTTTATAAGCTGTTAAAGAATTTTATAAAGTAATTTTCTCCAAGAAGGAGCTGTAACAAATGTTAAAAACACAGGTACAAGAGCTGGATGCCAACAAGGTAGCATTAACTGTCGAAGTAGAAACAGAAAAAGTTAATGCCGCTTACAACAGCTTTTATCGCAGAGCTGCGCGCTCAATCAGAATTCCGGGTTTCCGTCAGGGTAAAGCCCCAAAATCTGTTCTGGCAAAGTATATCGGTCCGGATTCAGTTCGAGACCAGGTAGAAGAAGAACTGGTTCAGGAAGCCTACCCACAGGCAATTAAGGAAACTGAGCTCCAGCCTGTCAGCAAATTTGAATTAGAAGAATCTAATCTTAAAGAAAACGAACCATTTACTTTCAAAGCAATATTCGAAGTAAAACCACAGCTTGGTGAATTTAAATATTCCGATTTCACTACTCAGGTTCAGCATGAAGTTGTAGACGATGAAAGCGTCGAAAAGGTTTTAAACCAGCTTCAGGAACAGTATAGTAAAACCGAACCTGTTGAAGACGGCGTTCTTCAGAATGGCGACTTTATGGTGGCTGAAGTTGAAGTTTCTTGCGAAGGCAATGTTGATTCTGAGCTTTCCGATGACAAAGCTACCCATAAGTTTGAGGAAAATGACAAGGTTTTTGGTCATTGCAAAGGGATGAAGGTTGGTGAAACCAGAGAATTTAAAGTTGACATCGACAGCGAAGAAGACAAGAATTCTAAATATGCCGGGAAAGCTCTCGATTACAAAGTTACTTTAAAGAGAATCTCCCGCCCGACCCTTCCCGATCTCAATGATGAGTTCGCCAAAAAAATCAGTGAAGAATTCAATTCATTTGATGAAATGAAAAATAAGATTAAAGAAGATCTCGAAGAGCGAGCTAAGTATGATGCAGAAGAAAGAGCTTTCGACTCTATCATAGATCAAATCATGGAAGAATATCAGTTTGAAGTTCCTGAAGCCATGATTCAAAATACCATAGACTTTTTCATTCAGAGCCTGGATCGCAGATGGCGCCAATATGGCACAACCATCCAGGATTATCTGAGAAATTCCGGCAAAGACGTAAATGAATTCCGCGAAACTTTTAGAGATAAAGCAACTCGCCAGACCAAAATTATGCTTATTCTCGATACAATTGGCGATCGTGAAAATATTGAAGTAACCGACGCTGATTATCGCGAAGAAATCGAAAAAAGAGCAAAAGAGTATGGCATGCCTGTAGAAAAGCTTCTCAGCACTCTTTCCGGCGGCGAAGGCGAAGAAAATGTAAAATTATCTTTGCGCAGTCAAAAAATTCGTGATTTTTTACTAAAAAATAATCAAGTTAATTACGATATGGTGAAAGAAGCCGAATTAAACAAGGGGGAAACTGAAGCGTGACACTTGTACCAATAGTTATTGAACAAAGCAGCCGTGGCGAACGAGCTTTCGATATATATTCTCGCCTACTTAAAGACAGAATTATTTTTATTGGTGGCGGAATAGACGATTCGCTTGCGGATGTCGTTATTGCTCAGCTTCTTTTCCTGGAATCTGAAGATCCCGAAAAGGACATCTCAATTTACATTAACAGCCCGGGCGGTGTTGTAACTGCTGGAATGGCGATCTATGATACAATGCAGTATATCAAACCCGATGTAAGCACAATCTGCATTGGTCAGGCCGCCAGCATGGGTGCAGTATTACTGGCCGCAGGAGCTAAGGGTAAGAGATACGCCCTTCCTAATTCCAGAATTATGATACATCAACCGTTAGGCGGTGCTCAGGGGCAGGCAAGTGATATTGAGATTCAGGCTCAGGAAATTATAAGAATTAAAGAGATGCTCAATGATATTCTAATTCATCACACAAATCAGTCCTCCAAACGCATCAAAAAAGATACAGACCGCGATTTCTTCATGTCTTCCAAAGAAGCAAAAGATTACGGCCTTATTGACGAGGTAGTTCAGCGAAAAGCTGTTGATGCAAAATCCAACGAGGAGTAAGCATGCTATCTAAGACCCCTCAATTCCGTTGCTCTTTCTGTGGAAAGAGTCAGGATCAGGTTAAAAAGCTTATAGCCGGGCCCGAAGTTTACATTTGCGATGAATGTATTGGCCTTTGTAATGAAATAATCCTGGAAGAGCTTGAAGATGATGCTCCACTTGAGATGCAGAACATCCTCAAGCCTCAGGAAATTGTCAAATTTCTCAATCAGTATGTTGTAGGACAGGAAAGAGCCAAGAAAGTATTATCAGTGGCTGTCTACAACCATTACAAAAGAATTACCCTGGAAGAATCACAAAAGGATGACGTAGAAGTTCAAAAGTCCAATGTTCTTCTTATTGGCCCCACAGGCTCAGGAAAAACGCACATCGCTCAAACCCTGGCCCGTCTGTTGAATGTTCCATTCTGTATTGCAGATGCAACGACCCTTACCGAGGCAGGCTATGTCGGTGAAGATGTTGAAAGCATCCTGCTAAACCTTCTCAGAGCAGCAGATTATGATGTTCAAAAAGCAGAGCGCGGCATTGTTTATATTGATGAAATTGATAAAATTGCCCGCAAAAGCGAAAATGTTTCGATAACAAGAGACGTTTCCGGGGAAGGGGTTCAGCAGGCTCTGTTAAAACTTCTGGAAGGAAAAATTGCGCATGTCCCACCTCAGGGTGGCCGTAAGCATCCGCACCAGGATTTCATTCAGATCAACACCAAGAATGTTCTTTTCCTCTTAGGCGGCTCATTTGAAGGCCTGGAAAAACTAATCGAATCAAGAACTATCAGCAAAACAATGGGATTCGGTTCAATTCCAATCACCCGCAACGAAAGACGCATAGGGAATCTTCTAAAAGAGGTGATGCCCGAAGATCTGCTCAAGTTCGGAATGATTCCGGAGTTTATCGGCAGGGTTCCGATTCTTGCAACTTTCAATAACCTTCAGGCAGAAGATCTGGTTAAGATATTGGTAGAGCCCAAAGACGCTCTGGTAAAACAATTTTCCAGGCTTTTGAACATGGAAGGAGTCGAGCTTGAAATAACGCCCAAAGCCATGCATGCAATTGCTAGAAATGCAATTAAGCAGAATACCGGCGCAAGAGGTCTTAGAAGAATTATAGAAGAGCTTATGCTCGATCTGATGTATGATATTCCTTCAGACGGCAATATAGGCAAAGTCATCATACATGAGCGTTGTGTTGAAAAGAAAGAGCCCTACCAGATTATCTACAAAGTAGAAGCAACTCAAACAGCTTGACTTAAGCATATAAAAAACAAACAAAAAAGCCGCCTTGAAGGCGGCTTTTTTTATGGCCGTTTTTTGAGATAAGACAAAAGATTTTTTGTTATGTTAGAATTCAGTTAATTCTTTTGATTTGAAAGGAAACAAATTAATGACCAAAAAATATCAGGCTGATATCGGCATTTTCAGCGGAAGTGGCATGTATAAGTTTGCTGCCGAAAATATTGAATCAGTTAAAATAAATACTCCTTACGGCCAGCCAAGCGATTTAATCGATATATGTACAATCGAAAACAAAAAAGTAGCGTTTCTACCTCGACATGGACGCAATCACAGCATACCGCCTCATAAAATTAATTTTCAGGCTAATCTCTGGGCAATGAAAGAACTGGGCGTTAAAAGGATTATTTCGCCCTGTGCCTGTGGCTCTCTTCAAGAACACATTAAACCCGGAGATTTTGTTGTTACCGACCAGTTTGTAGATCGCACTAAAAATAGGAAAGACACCTTTAACGATGGTCCTGAAGTTATGCATATAGCTTCGGCAGATCCATACTGTCCCGAGCTCAGAAAGCTTGCATTTAAAGCAATAGAAGCCGAAAATGCGGTTGCACACAGAGAAGGTACAATGGTAATAATCAATGGGCCAAGATTCTCTACCAAAGCAGAAAGCAAATGGTTCACCCAGATGGGTTGGGATACGGTCAATATGACTCAGTATCCGGAAGTTGTTCTAGCTCAGGAGCTTGGCATCTGTATTGTTAATATAGCAATGATAACCGACTATGATGCAGGGCTGGTAGGCGATGTCGAAGAAGTGTCAACAAAAGAAGTAATGAAAATGTTTCAAAACAACATAGGTATTCTGCAAAAAATTCTTGTCAGACTGGTTAAAACCATACCTGAGAGCAAACAAAACTGCCGTTGCCTGCAAAAGGTTGACGAAGCCTATTTCTGCTAAATAAAAAAGACCGGCCTGCAAATAGCGGTGCCGGTTATTTTTTTATACTTTATTCGACAAGGTCAAGAAGCATTATCAATAGCCTTTTCCAAGCTATTTTCCCTGACTCTTTCAGCATAACGCCTGGCAATATTCATAATTACATAAGCCTGAATTGCCATAGCCGCCAGAATGGTGAAATCAATCCATTGCCCGTAACCAAGAGTATTTAAGCCGCCTATAAGAATTACCGCCGATATTCCATCGCCGATACGGAAAACTACCGTATCGATAAAACCTTTACCCTGATATTTCTGATCTCGATTAAGAGGAATATAAACAAGTTCTTTTATAGCGCGACCGGTTGAATAACTTATCGCACTTCCAAGAATCAATCCCCAGGAAACATAGCTCAAAGATGGGTCATAAAGCATTAAGCCGGTAGCTGTAACCTGAATAACCGGAAAAATAAAAAGCCCCCATACCGGGTTAGGCAATTTCATTGCAAGCTTGGTTAAGAAAAACTGGGAGAACAGAGATAACACCGTGATTTTGCCGTAAAAACCTGCAAAGAACTCGGTTGCCCCGTCAGTATTCTTTGAAAAGACCTGGTTAACCATTTCGTAGAGCTGCTGGTAAAACAATGTGCTGGTAAAGGTAAAAAAGAACATTTCAAATGCCATAAAAACCAGAATCGGGGTACGGTATGTCACTAAAAATCCATCTGCCGGGCTAACTGTGTCTCGAGGTTTTTCTGAATCAATATCTTTTATTTCATCGGATTCGTCTAAGTTTTCATCAGCGCCCTCGTTATCAGCTGAAACACGGTTATGCACATACTTCATGCACCATACAGAAGGATAAAGAAGCACCAGGCCAAGCAGTAAAAGATTTGCAGTTCCCATTACATCAACCATTGTTGAAGTGATAAAACTGCCGGCAACCCCTCCGATAAGACCGCCGTAACCAATTATGGCGTACAGCCTTTTACTTTGAGACACAGTAAAAATATCGTTCATAAACGACCAGAACATACTTACGGCAAAGAGAATAAAAACCCCGACCCATAAATAATAGACCGAAATAGCTATAGCACGGGGCAAATTTGTTTTAAACAGGTTAACTTCTTTCTTTTTTTCCTTTTGAACTTTTGCGCTTTTCTGATTGTCATTTTGCTCGGTAGATTCTGCAGCAACTCCTTCCTCAGCGGCAACTTCGGGCTTAAGTTCAGCCTCATTGTTTTTATTGAGATCAGCCGGAAAAATAAAGGAAAAAACAAACCAGAAAACAACAATACAGCCGGCAAAAAATCTGGTGATAAATGGTATGAAAACGTCTCTGCGGTACAGCCCTGCCAGCATGCTGTAAACAGCATTACTCAGAATCAGAACAAACATGGAAAGAAAATTCATAATGGGAAGATTGTTTTTCCCAAGTTCGATTCCGAGGCTGCCCCTTATAGGCTTCAACACATAATAAGAGCAGATAATGCAAAAAATATAGGAAAAAGAAACCAGCGTGGTTTTGAGTTCCTCTGGTGCTACACCAAGCAAACCTTCATTTTTTATTCTGTTTCTAATACTCAATTTCAGAGGGCTTTCATAAAACTTTGACTGCCGATTATTATAATACCAAACCCACAAAAGTCAAA
>JBNJGH010000026.1:0-34252 GCA_051747585.1 Candidatus Rifleibacteriota bacterium | reverse complement strand
AGAATTGCTGAATTCTTTTCCAAAAAAGCTCTTACCTGAGAATAAACCTCATTTATAATTCGGTCAATATGTGGCGAGATTGCCGGCAGAAAATAGGGATCAGGCTGATTATCGCGACCGGAAAACTCCCTGGGGGTGCCGGCCATACCATAAAGACTGGCCATATCTGTTGCCACCGCAGTGGCCTTGCGCAAATCCTGCCAGGCACCGGTTGAGACTTCGCCGTAGACTACCTGCTCTGCGGCGTAACCGCCCAGTGAAATACCGATTTCACTTTTAAGCTTTGATTCGGTATAAAAGTGATTGGTTTTCTGATCCATAGACTCAACAAAGCCAAGCGAATCATTCCCACCGCTTTCAAGAGTTATACGCGTGATTTCATCTTGACGAGAAAAAAGATAAAAGGCCATAGCATGACCTGACTCATGAAAAGCGACAACTTTTTCCTCTTCATCACTGAGCTTGGCTTCTTCTACCTTACCGGACAACCATTCTTTGATAACATTGTCGTGGACAGAAACATTATTATTGATCAAATACCGTTTTAAATCTTTCAATAATGCGCTTAAATGATCGCCGGTATAAGGAGTTCCAAGCTCGGTTCTACGACCTGTCCAACCCGCGAGCTTCTCGATCTGGTCTTTATTTAATCCCGTATCGAACTTTTGATTATAAAGCTCGATTATCGCTCGACGATCTTCCCATTCAGGATATGGAATTTCGATCTGGTATTCAAATCGCCCGGGTCTTAAAAAAGCCGGATCAAGACTGTCAACAAAGTTGGTAGTGCCGACAATCAAAACCATCTGCTCTTTACGAAAACCGTCCATCTCTGTTAAAAGCTGGTTAACCATAGAGTGAGCCGCCTGAGATGCGCTGTCTGAGCCCCGGCCTCTTGCGCCTGCTATTGAGTCGATTTCATCAAATACTATAACTGACGGAGCAGTTGATCGGGCTCTGGCAAACAATCTTCGTATATTGGCCTCGCCTTCGCCAACCCATTTTGATTTCAGTTCAGGTCCGCTGACAATATAAATTGCTGCATTCAATGCTTCAGCGATGCCCTTGGCAAAGAGGGTTTTACCTGTACCCGGCGGGCCATGAAAAATAAGACCTCTGGGAATAATGGTCTCGATTTGCTTAATTTCTTTTTCGTCTTTCATTGCTGCAGTTGACTGCAACAGCTTTAACACATTTTCTTCTATTTGCTTTTTAACTTTAATATAGCCGGCAATATCACGTTTCAAATCGACATCTGACAGGGAAGCGCCACCACAGGCGGTATAATCACGCAATTCACGCATATAACCTGTCAACATGCCATCGATAGATGGATCAAAATCTGCTTTACGAGCAAATATACCCATTATTTCACGAAACCTGATAGGATTCAGGCCGGATACGTATTTAAAAATTCCCATTAAATTAATTTTATCGACCGCAAACTTACGAGCCTCTACTTCTGTTATTAAACTGCCGATACGGCTTCTGGGAATTCCAAGCATTTCACAACGAGCAGGAAAAGCCTGACCGATAAGTTCAGGTATGGGGAAGTCCGGATCTTCGAAGGTAACCATTGTCAGCATAGGATTTTCATGAATTATTGTCATTATTTCCCTGGCCTCCATGGTCAAACCACCGGGCAAAGTAGAGGTAATAATATCAAGATAGGGCAAAAAGAAAACTTTATTTGCCTCGGTATTATTCACCAGCTCTCTCAGTTGAGCCACAATGCCGCTCAGGCGAGTAGAGGCCGGGCCTTGCTGGTCTTGCCTGCCGTCTATTATGGCAACAGATTTCCCTTCGGTTGCAAGACGACGTTTTAAAAGACTCTGCAAAAATGGAATAATCTGTTTTTCACATTGAATCAAAACGGAAACTCCATCTGTAAGGCGAGCCGAAGCAAATCTCAATTCTTTTTCGTAACAATGCTGAACCGCATCAAAAGTTGAAATGCGTCTGGGTAATTCATTTAAAGCTATTTCGAGCATCGTTTTCTCCTGTGGATTTTATCATTACTTTTTCGGACTATAGACGGCTTGAGCAAATTCAGCCCCGATTTCGCTCAGGGCCTGCCGCCCCTTGAGTGTCAAATCTGATATATATAAAAATTCGTCACGGCCGTCGACGGGGTATGCTTTAATTTTATAATGGGTTGCCCAGGGCTTTTCTCGAAGCACAACTGTTACCGGCCTTTTCAGCAAAGTAAACGGGCTGGAAATTGCAACATCATGCAAAAGAGCTTTTACTTCGCCCGGATCATGACCTGCTTTAAGATAAAAGTCTGCAACACACATCTGTTCGCGGCTGCCATCGTTGGCATTCTGTATACTGTCATTCCATATTCTGCTATGGGGTATTGTAACAGCTGTGTCTTCATAGGTTAAGATTTTTAATGAACGCAAGTTAATTGATTTGACTTCACCGTAAAGTCCATCGATAGTTACACGGTCACCGACTCTATAGGGCTGCTCATACAAAGCAATAATTCCTGCTATAAGGCTCGAAGCAAAATCTTTGAAAGCAAAACCGAGAGCCAGACCTACAGAACCGAAAATAGCAACAAAGTTCTGCAAAGTCGGCCTGATAAACATTGGTATAACCACAAAAACTGCGATTATAATTATTAAAACCCGCATTATCGGGCCAAGAGGTAAAATATAATATCTGAATTTTGGAGGAAGCTTTTCAGCTATTGATGGCAAATATTTTTTTAAAATATAAGTCAGCAAAAAAGCCGATGCCAGAACCAATAAAATGGTCAAAAAGGGTATTTTGTCTAAATCAAAAAAGATTTGCTCTGCGTTTTTTACCGTATCACCCATTAATCAATCCCTCACATTGAATCGAGCAGGTAGTCTTCTTGCGAAAGATAACGCCGCACTTCAGAATAACCGATCCAGCTTACGCGCCAGATGTCTTTTTCAAATAAAAGAACCCCAGCCTGACGAAGTCTATAAAGGGTTCCTGCTATAGCATCCTTATCAAAATCAAGTAGTTTGTAAATAATATCCTGGGGCAATCCATCTTGAATGAGTAGCAATTGGAGAATAAAACTCGCACTTCGGCCTAAACCAGAGGGCACCTCGGGCTTGGAAATTTTTTCGAACGGTTTTACCCAGATGGTTTTGCCTCTATCTGCTGCAGCCGCGTCTTTTGCGGCCTCTGCCACTTCTTCTTCAGGTGCCATATTCAAACTGCTTCGCCAGATAGACCAGGCAACAAGAGGAATACCCCTTGAATGCAACGCAAGCTTTTTCATAAAAAGGGTAGGAAAATCTGCTTTTTTTGCTTCATATTCATCTTTAAGTTTTTCCGGAATTTTACCCTCATAGGTCTTATGCATCGGCAATACAAAGCTTCCGACATCGGTCTGTCTGAACACGGTCAGATTTACCCCGTTCTGCAACTCGAGTTGGCAGAAAAAGTCCTGAAGCTCTTTTGCACCAAGACTTTGTAAAAAATATGGCTCGGAAAAATTCTCAGAAAAATGCATAGCCTGAGTAAGGAATTGCCATAGCCAGCTGTTACAACCTATTATGCATCTCTGTTTACTATTAACAAGTTTCGTCAGAAAAAGCCTGAATTGCTCTATTCCATTATGATGACGAAGAAAAAACTTATCGAGCTGAGGTATTACTACCAGAGAATTTTGCCCAAGCTTCAAGTCGCTTAGCCAACTAAAGTCTCGGCCCATTAATTGTTCAATTTCAGGGTTTTTAACAATTTCCCATTCTTTAAAAGCAGCCAATTCAGCAAGTATTTCATGTAAGCCGCTGCCGTTGGGAGCTATAAAAATTTTAAACAACTCATCCGATGTTGTTTGCCCAACCCAGTGCTGCAATTTTTCTTCTACCAGCTTAACCGCATTTTGCCAGTCAGGATATGGTGCTATTGTATCGAGAAGTTTTTGCGGAACACTATGAAGTTCGGTTTGAATATCGACTTTACTGCTCTGCTTTTCTTCAGAAAAAATATTATTCCAGATCGATGAAACAAAAGAACGAGCCTTTTCAGTTGCAGGCTTATCAGGCAAAGAATACTCTGACTTTTTTACAAAACTCCATATTTCTTTTTTGTTTTCTTTTTCCATTAACAGTATTTGATCCCGATAATTAAGCTGTGATTACGATTAAAAGTTAACTTTCATTTAACACTGCCGCAAATTCTTTTTCATGCTGCCTGCAACGCTCGAACTGATTATCTAGAATTCGCTCGAAAGGCATTACATAATGCTTGTTGCGCATTCCCCGCATTTGATCGACCATATTAAAGCCTGCCCCGCTATATACCCTGGCAGCATCCTTAAAAAGGCAATAGGCCGGGTAAAGGTTAACATACTCATATTGTGCGGGAATGAAATCTGGTTTTCGCCCCGGATAAACTACCAGCACCTGTGGCTTTTTACTTTCATTTTCCAGGTCTTCTTCAACTTTGTTAAGCAGGCACTTCAGCTCTGAATCGGGACCCGAATGAATTACAAGCCATTTTTGAGCTGAATTACAGTCTGCTTTGACCTCGATCTGGGGCAAATCAAGCTGCAGCTCTTCTATATTTTTGGAATTCTCTTCGAGAAACTGCAAATATTCGTCTGGTAACTTTTCAAAAAGATAAACTTTTTCGAATTTTTTGTTAAAAGCCGGAATACGCTCGAGATATACCGGCCATTTTATCAATCTGGCCAGTAAAAAGACCTTTGCCCCAGATGGAAAAAACACCTGAGTCAGCTCTCCGAGGATCCCGGCCGGGAAGGCGTCAATATAAATGCTTTCAGGCTTTAAAGAATCGATTACTTCCTGCAACCAGAGTATCAGGTCTTCTTTAGTGCGCGCAGACCTGAATGGAGGAATCAAAACCCGGTGCTTATCTGACACCACCCTTTTATCGCGGGCAAACGGCGAAGAAGCAATAAGGGTAACAGGCTCTTCTATCTGCATTCTGTGCAGAAAAGAACTGAATCTGGTCAAATGCCCCAGCCCACCGCCGATAATATAAAACAACTTCATTATAAATTACCCATCATCTTTATCTGATTTATCCGAGAATGTCTCAGCATATATTTTCTCACATTCATCCTCATTATTACAGTCAATTTCAGGCTCAACCTCGTCAAGTTCCTTTTTACGCGGGCGCACAAAAGAAGCCGCCAGTATTCCAACTTCAAATAGCAGCCATGTCGGAATAGCCATAACAAACTGGCTTATAACATCAGCAGGAGTCAATAATGCCGAAATAAAGAAAATTGCAATAACAACAATTGCACGATAGCTGCGAATGACTTTAACACTCAAAATACCGGAAAGAACCAGTAAAAACACAACCGCAGGAAATTGAAACATTATACCGAAGCCAAGCATCAGCATCATAGACAAGCCTACGAACTGGGCGATTCCAATTGCAGGCGAAAGATAGCTGGTCTGAAAGCTTACAGAAAAGCTCATTATCATTGGAAACATAACAATAAGACTGAACAGACAGCCAATAACAAACAGCAACCAGCTGAAGAAAAGCAACAGGCCGCCATAGCTTCTTTCTTTTGAATAAAGCCCGGGCACCATAAAGCCCCAGCTCTTTTTAAGAAGATAAGGCGCATCGAGAAATATGGTCAGATAAAATGAAAGCTTGAGCTTGACCAGCAATGGCTCGACCGGCGAAAAGTATCGCAACACAAGCCCTTCGGGGCACAAATATTTAATGGTATTTTCCAACAAAAAATCAGAATAATAAAAAACTACCGGATATATTAGAATCAGGCTGAAAAGCATGCGCAATATAGCGAATCTCAGCTCTTCGAGATGCTCTACGAAGGTTCCCTCTTTGGTTTCTCCCTGTAACAAAAGTGACTCCTGACATTGACTAATTCTTTAACGCAATTATATTTAAGTTAGTATAAAAAATAAATTTTTAGAAGAAAAAACTGTACGCGACCAGGAGGCAAAATGGACAGACGAAGTTTTATTGCAATAACAGCTGCACTCGCAGCAAAAACCGGCATTTTAAGCGCTCAAAAGGCTCCGACAATAGCTTCTCCCGCCGCAGCAACTGGATCTGTGCCCGACCTGGTTGCAATCAGAGGAGGTTTGCCTTCGCAAATGTTTGACCGAGCCATAACGGCACTTGGAGGCATAGAAAACTTTGTTAAAAAGGGCCAGAAGGTAGTAGTCAAGCCCAACATAGCCTGGGCAAGAACCCCCGAAGAAAGTGCCAACACAACCCCCGAACTCGTTGCTCATATTGTTGAATTATGCCTTAAGGCAGGCGCAAAAGAGGTTAAAGTATTTGATCATACCTGCAATGAATGGCAACAATGCTACCAGTTAAGCGGAATCGAGAAAGCCGCTCGCGAAGCCGGTGCGAATGTAATTCCGGCCCATTCTGCTTCTTATTTTACTGAAGTAGAAATTCCAAAAGGCAAGGTTTTAAAAAAAGCCCTGGTTCACAAAGCATGGCTCGAGGCAGATTCAATTATAAACGTCCCCATTCTGAAACATCATGGCGGAGCGAGAATGACTTCAGCCATGAAAAACCTTATGGGTACAATCTGGGATCGAAGATATTACCACAGAAACGATCTTCAACAATGCATCGCCGATTTCACCTCCATTGACAAAAAACCAACCCTGAATATTGTCGATGCCTATAATGTTATGATGAGGAACGGCCCGAGAGGTCGAGGAACCGAAGATCTCTCAACCAAAAAATTCCTGCTTGCCTCTACCGATATTGTTGCTATAGATGTGGCTGCTTCTTCTATTCTCGGTGCCGACCTGGCAGATATTCACTACATTAAAGCTGCCGATGAGCTGGGGTCGGGCAATGCCAATCTTAAAGAGCTTAAAATCGAAAGAATTTCAATATAAATCCTTATATTCTGATTAAATAATAAAGCATGAAAAAACTCTTATACTTTAGACGTGCATTTGCTGTTATCGTTCTTGCGCTCTTTGTTCTAATATTTGCCAGATTTGAATCTTTTGGCAGAGGTCAGTTAGCTGACAAACTTTTGGCGGCGCAATTTTTCCCTGCTTTGTTTTCCAGCCCCGTATTCTGGATAACCGTTCTGACAGTCATTTTAGTCACTCTTCTTGCGGGCAGGCTTTATTGTTCTTTTTTGTGTCCTTTTGGTCTCATACAGGATTTTCTGGCAAGAATTTCATTTCGCGATAAAAAAAATGGACTCCCCCGGCAAAAAGAATTTTTTAAGCTTCATACTATTGTGGCATTAATTATAATATTTACCGCCTTTGCCGGCTTCATGACTTTTCTTAATTTAACCGAGCCATTTGCTGTTTCCGGCAGAATTTTTACCAATCTGGTTCAGCCGGCTACAACAAGGCTTTCTTTATGGATTGCAGAATTTCAGTCAAGTGTCAGCTGGCTGAACAAGGTAAGAGCAAACCCCACAGGCCCAGCTAACTTTTTGGCAGCTGTGGCTTTGACTTTGATCTTACTGTTAATAGTAAGAAAATGGGGAAGAATATACTGCAATACAATCTGCCCTGTCGGAGCCATTCTGAGACTGACAAGCAATTTTTCACTTTTCAAGCTCGAAATAAACCAGAACGACTGCATCAGTTGTCAGCTTTGTCGTAAAAATTGCAAAGCCGGCTGCATAGATATCGATACGGGGCAACTTGATTTTTCCCGATGCGTTATGTGCTTGAACTGTGTTGGCATTTGTCCGACCGATGCAATAAAAACCAGCTTTGTCAGCGAAAGAATCAAGCGAACTGACAAGAATTTTTCTCCTCAGCGAAGAGCTGTAATTACCGGTGCTGCCCTGGGTGCTGCCGCATATCTCGCTCCTTATATTCCTGTTCCCAGAGCAGAAGCAGAGCCTGTTATTCTACCGCCAGGCGCTTCTGACATGCAGCGATTTTCAAGCAAATGTATTTCTTGTCATCTTTGTGTTTCATCTTGTCCATCAGCTATAATTGTGGGAACTAGCTCTGTATACTCAAGCCTTGTCAAACCACAGTTAAATTACACCAACGGAATGTGTGAGCAAACCTGCAACATCTGCACTGAAATCTGCCCTACCGGCGCTTTAAAGCCAGTAAGCTTAAAAGAAAAAGAGACTCTCAAAATAGCTCAAGTAGAATACGATAAAGACCTTTGCGTGGTAAAAACCGATAAAAAAGATTGTGGTGCATGCGCCGAACACTGCCCGACGAAAGCCGTAAGAATGGTGCCCTATGAACAGGGCTTGAAGATTCCTGAAGTTGATCCAGCAATTTGCGTTGGTTGCGGCGGCTGCGAACACATTTGCCCGGTAAGACCAATAAGAGCGGTTGTAGTCAAGCCTATACTCAAGCAAAAACACATCGAATTGCCCGAATCCGAGCCTTTAAAACCTGAAGAATCCGAAGAAGAATTTCCCTTCTAAATTTAACCACCGAAAGCAAATTATGCAGGAATTCTCTGTCAATTATTATTAGCAGGTTACAAAAAGTTCTGGTTTATTTCTTTAGGGCAAATAAAGAACTTAAACCACTGAAGCCGCCGAGGTCACAGAGTAGATTTTTTAATCTTTTTCAGCCATTGTTTCCTTCTTCAGCAAGCCTTCAGAAAAGCACTCGTGTTTTTCTGAAGGCTTGCTGAAGAAGGAAAAGCCGGGCGGTGAAACCGCCGGCTGATTGTCCAAAGGACAATCCCTGGCTGAAAAAGATTCTCTGTGTTCTCTGTGCGCTCTGTGGTTATTTTCTTTGTGGCTTCGAGACTTGGTGTGAGGAATTTTCTTTTTTGAAACCAACTGATGGTCGCTGACCAGGAATTGCTACAAATAGTGCCCCGAGTTGATTTTTAATTTTTAACGAACAGCAAAATAAATTCCACCGACAACGATCATTAAAAAAATAAAAGCAAGCAAGGTCTTAAACGCCTGCGTATTGACTATAGGAAAATTTGCCGCCAGAATCTTTTGTCCGGAAATTACGACGGTTAGAAGGCCAATAATGGGCACAGCTACCAAAGCATGAACAATGTATCCGGTGGCTACAATAGTAAAAATGTTAGCTAATATCCCCAGAATTATGGCCGCTGAGCCATAGATTAAATATGTCCAGGAAGTTTCCAGCGCAAGTTTTTTGCCTTCATCGCTTTTTTGCGCATAAGCAATTAAAGCTGCCGCTGTTTGGGTATCCATTCCGGCTTTCATTAGACGGCGCGTAAATTCTGCTCTAGGTATAGGGTCATGACTCAAGCTATTTTCTACATAAGCTTTAAGACACTCTTTCAACTGAACTTCTCCAACTTTTTCGACAAGCTGAGCTCTTGTTCCTTTCTTTTTTGCTGAAGCTGCGTTATCTGCAGGTGCGAAATTAGTTGAACGTGAAGAACCGGAGTCTGGTTGCCTTAGTGTTTTTGCTGGTGTTTTTGTCTCAACAGAAGATGGAGGAATATCTTTAGTTGGCGCTTGTTTATTAGATGATTGTGGCGATTGGGGCGAAATTGTTTGTGAGGGCGGCTGTTGAGATTGCTGCTTTTCGGGCGGCGGCTGCGGCAGGACAGAAGAAGGGGTTTGACCGAGAAGGTCGGGCTGACTATTTTTTGCTTCTGGCGGCGAAGAAAAGATCTCAGGCGGAGTCGTCATCTTGTTCTGACAGCGAGGACAAAGAAATACGGGTGAATCAAAGTCGTATGGCAAAGCAATTTTCTGTGAACACTTATTGCATTTAACTACCAAGGTTTCCGACATAACACCTCTCACATCAACCTGAAAAAAACTATGAGCCTGATTATGAATTTTATTTTAATTTCTTAGTTAAAAACATTCAAGTAAAATAACGAAAAACATCTTATAAAGTAATTCTCCGGAAGTTAATTTGCGACTACATGCGAGATATGTTCTATTTTTGAAACTTACTGAGATTCGTTGCCAGAACATTGTCACAAAAAGCTTTAATTTACCGACCCAAAATTGTCGATTATTTAAATAGATAGGGATAAGTGTCAATATTCAGTCATGGATGACAAGCAATAAGGAGCTAACCATGCCTGCAGCAATTAACAGGGTAGATTATCAGGCATCTTTTTGCTCAAACGGCCTGAAAGCAAACAGTCCAAAACAAAATAGCCAAAGCTTTAACCCGGACCTGGCAAGCGAAGAAGAAAAATCTCTTCAAGCTGCCCCGACAAGGCAATCAAATTCTAACGTCAGGGTTCTGACGTCTGTAGACAAGTCTATTCTAAGAGATATAGAAAAAGAATTCGGGATCAAACCTCTTAAACCTGGAGATGATCTACTGAAAGCCAGAAATTCAATGTGGACACTGGCCTCGGATGATAACGTCATCACCGGTGCGGAAATGGAAAAGAACGCTGATAAAGCTGTTAAAATATTCAAAAAACACCTTTCTAACTGGATGAGAGACGAGGAGATATCACCTGAACCGCCAATAGATATAAACATAGCGGCAGGCAGCGGAAAAATTCGAGTTAATGAAGATCATCCTGACAAGGAAAAAATTGAAAATTTTATTAATGGCAATTCAGAATTGCGCAATTTATATGTGGGAATTTCAAACAGCAAAAATTTGACGGCAATGGGCAAAGAATCTCACAAGTTTCAGCAAAAGTATGCGGTCGATCCAAAAGCAGCAGTTGATGAGTTCTCGCATCTGTTCAGCGGAAATTACGGCTACAAAACCAGCCTTAAAATAAGCGCCGATTCATGGGATTTCAGCACCGGCTCATACTTCAAAATCACCTGAGAGCATGCTTTAAAAATTGATTGATTAAAATTAGCAAAAAAGTATATTCTTCAGAGATAACAAAACTCTGGAGGGTACAATCCATGCGATTTTTTCCAAAAATTTCTATCTTAGTTGTTTTTGCAGTTGCTGTTGCTTCTGCAAGCTGTTTTGCCCAGGCACCAAGCACTGCAGCTTCTGATGCATGGTTTATGACTGTAAAAACCGAATTTGGCAATGAAACTTTTACTATCATCAAAGATGGCAGAATAGAAGGTCAGTTTTATTTTGTGCCTGCCCGACCGCATGTTGCAGTTGAATATGACGACAATGAAAGAAAACCTGTTTTTCAATTACTCACTTATCAACGCGAAATTGACGGCGAGCTCAAACAGGGTGGTATTCTTCAATTATCATTGCAAACCGGCATTTCTGAGAAAACACAAAACAAACTTCTCGATAAAATCAAACAAAATTTCCCGGTCTCAGATAAAAACGTCAAATACAATCTGTCTCCGCTACCCATAAAAGATTCAACCATAAACATGTATGACCTGAACGGCGATTTTCTTGTGTCAGCTCCGGTAAAAAAAGGTATAGCACCCATTTTTGGTAACCAGCAATATCCATTTATGCTCAATCTTACCGATCTTGGTGCAGATGTCATGGAAGCACTTTGCCGTGGCAAAGGCGGCCTGCCGGTTTTAATTACTTACACATTTCAGGGAATGACCCCTTCTGGTGGTTTTACAGTCGAAGTTAACTGGGATGCCTGCTACAAACATTTCAGCACTGACACCAAGCTGAAGGCCCAGGTAGCTTATGCAAATCTGGCAGGAAGCCTGGGTGCAGATTTTTCTACAATTAGAGAAAAATTGACCAGTAACAGCATGATTAAAGTAACTTCTCTTTCAAATGAAGCAATGTCTTCAGAACAAATAGATGCTGTTATGGAGCCTATTTTAAATCTGATTACCAAAGAGATGTTTGCTCAGATAAAAATGCCTGAAAAAGTTCCGCCTGCGGTAGCAGGAGCTATAGCGCCCCTCAAGAAAAAAGTCAATCCGACGGCAGACACTGTAAAACAGGTTGGACAAGCAATTCAGGAACTTTCATCTACTGCGGCCACAGCTGTACCATACGTCGGAACCATGCAGAAAATTATAGATATGATTGCAAAATCAAAAGCCGATTTTGGCGCAAGCTTCGCCCTGAAAGACGCAAAATATGTAAAAAAAGGAAAATTTACCTACACATTTGATCGTCAGGCCATAGTTGAACGGCGAACAGCCTTTGGTGGCCCAATTGGAATTGGATCATTCGACAAAGAAATTCAAGATGAATGTATAACAGTATTGCCTGGTGGTCATTGGGAAAGCGCCTTCTTCATGATTCCTCCGGTAGGCAACCCTGATCATCTCGGTTTCAATTACATCACTATGACTGTGACACCCATGAATGGAAACAGACAAATTTCAGGTATGGTCTCTAAACTCGCAATTTTCAATAAAGATAATCAACAATCCTGGAAAGACAGAAATGGGAATGAAGCAACTAAATTTCTTTTCCCGCTAAAATCAGTTTATGCTTCAGATGCCTATGAATCTAACCCCGAAAACTTCAAATTTGAGGTAACAACTGAAGTACACACGAAAAACGGGAAAAAAATAAAAACAATTACTGAAATTCCAATGTTTAATGGTGATTTAGCGTTGGCACCTGTGACCGAGTTATTAAAACCGGTTTTTATCTCCGGCGATTTTCTTAGTTTTGGCGAGCAGTCAGATGAAATTGTCATGGTTCTGGGTAATCTTGAAGCAGGCAGAAATTCTTACAGGTTCCGATTAACTTCGGATAATATGAGCCAGGGATTTCTTGTCCCAAGCTCAGAAGAAGATATAAAAATCAAAAACATGCAATTCTTAAGCAAAACCGGCAAAAGAGTGAGTTGGAAAAATAACGGCAAAGACCTCAAAGAAGTCTGCCCGACCCTCGATCTTATGCTTTTTGATTCCGACTGGCAGGAAACCACCGACAACGACTCGCTCAGTGATTCCCCCTTCTAAATAAAAACTAAAGGCTGCTTCATAGTTCCAAGCCAATGAACTTTTTGAGGCAGCTTTTTTGGTGGTTGCTGTAGCGTTTGCGAAGAAAGGTTTTGGCCGGGAATCTGGTCGGGCTGACTCTTTTTTTGCTTCCTGGTGCGTCACTAATTCGGATGTTTGTAGTGGCTATGACCTTTGAAGTATTGGTCTTAAACTAATAAATCGGCCTTTGCCTGCTCAAAGCTGTCATACTCTGTTACGCAATTCATCAATCCAACAGCCGACATTCCATAATAGCAATTTTCCTGAACACCACAAAAATAAAACCCGGTATCTTCTTCTCCAATGCATTCAGAAACTATATCCAGCAGACAGCTCAGGGCAGAAGAATTAACAAGAGTGACTTCGGAAAAATCAAGAATAAAAAACTTCATTCCCTTTTCCTTCTGAAGCCTGTATTGGGAAAGCAAACGAAGTGCCATTTCCTTATTCATGTATCCCTTAAGAAAAAAAACAATATGCTCACCAAACTCACGTTGCTCGATTAAATTTTTCATAAAAACACTCCACTAAGGGGTTACATGTTTACAGCTTACCACAGGATAACCCAGGAAAGAAATCCTGTATGCCAAAATTTTAAAATTTCCCTTAAAGCCTGGTGAATATTGATCGGGTCTGATCAATTTCAGTTTGTATATGGTGCCATCAGAGCCGGTTGCTTGCCAAAACTGGTTAATTGGATCATAACTGTTTAAGGTCATGAATTTTCGCATTCCTATTTCAAGCCTCGGAATAGCCTGAGTAGTCTTCCCCTGCAGCGTTGAATTATCAGCCTCTTTTTGCACAACATTTGACGCAGGCCTTTGCCAGTAAATTAGTGCCAGTAGAAAAATTGAAAACGCAGCCAGCAAAATATAGCGATTGCTTTTGATAAAATTAATTGTTCTTTCTACCAGCTCGGTTTCATCTGCCAGATAACTAAATTTTTCAAGGCTATCGGAAATCTCATCCCACTTCATCTGTAAGCCAGCCTGAGAAATTTCGACGATTGCTTTGGATTTATCATTTTTTATTACTCCAAGAGCCTTTTTAAGCAGTTCTATTTGCTCACACAAAGCTTCCCGCTTAGCTCCTCTGCTTGAAGAAAGTATTTTTTCAAGCTCAAAAAGTGTCTGGAAATCAGGAGAAACATGAAAAACTGGTGAGAAGAACTTAATGAAAGAGACTCTTTCGGTACGCTCGAAATGTTGCAGCAAAATCATTCGTGCATCATCAACTCTAACCTGCAACAGGCCGGTTAAGGAAGCTTTCCAGGTCTTATCGTTATCCTCTTTTAACCATTGCTCAATACATTTGAGTAATTTTCTACGGGCATGCTTTCTGAATATTCTTATTGCATTAGCAGATACATTGCGATTTTGATCCAGACACAAAACCGGAAGATGAGGCAGGAGTCGGGAAAATTTCAATTCTGACAACAACTGCATAGCAATGATTTTCAGATCAGGTGTCGCCTCCGACAGCTGATCTTCAAGCCATTTAATCACAAATCCATGATTAAGTTTAAACTTTTTGACCGCCTTCATCAGTGAAGCTGCTGACTCATATCCTGAAACAAAGTGGTGCTTCAGTTTTTTTTCATCTTCTTTAGACAACTGATCTTTGGCAATAATGCATTCTATATGACTATTTTCTGCTGTTTCTGTTTGCAGACTTTCGTTTTGCACCGGAGACGACAAAGAATTAACCGAATCTTCGCCTATCTTTAAACCTGTCTGTTCAAACAAAAATGAAGCATTTCTGGCAAAAGCCTCTTCACAAAATGAGGCCTTATCTTTCGTCAAAAACCCAGCAATATCAAGTGAATCCAAGGCTTTAAAACGCAGTCTCCTTATTTCTGGAATTTCTTTCCCACGCAATAACTCAAGCCTGACAAGCTGTTCAAAAAACTCTGGATCCGGATTGTTTAAGACAAGATTTTCAATAGCCTTCTGGATAGCAGTGTCGCTTAAAGCCCTCTGCTCAATCAGTCTGGTTACAATATTTTTAATGTTCTCAAAGGGAAAAAGAAACAGCAGATTACAAGCTGCAATATTGCTTTTCCGAACAATTACCAGCTCATTTAAAAGTCTGATTGCCTGGGAAGGTGCAAATTGAAAAAGAGTCTTCAGTGCCAGAACTTTTACATAAAAATTTTCATGAGCCAACAATGGTTTTAATTGATTAAGAATATACGCAGGAGCATTACGACTAAGAAAAATAAGCAGACGAATAAGAAAAATATCGTTTTTGCTGTTCAGCTTTGCTGCAAGATGACCGAGAACTAGGTTGCTCTTCAACAGCTTATGAGGTTTTGAAAACAATGGGATAAGTCTGAGAGAATTTTTTTCACCTTTTATTATCCGGCAGAGCGTGTCAATCTGGTCGTCTGCGTCTAATTCTTCCAGCTGTTTGAGCAGTTCATCAATGGTAAAGTTTGCATGTTTGAACCAAATTTCATCAGGCTTTTGCGGAGCTATTTCATCTTCTTGCCAGGACTCAAAAGCGCCTGCCTCTATTGAGATCAAATCCAGTAATGATTGGAGCTGTTGCTTTAGATCCGGGTGTGTTTCTTTTTTTTTTGCGCGTACCAATTCAACCTGAACTTTTTCATCGGCAAGGTAATTTTGCAACTGAAAAATGGACAATTCACGCGTGAACCAATCATCTGAATGAAGTCCAGCCAGATTAATATCAATTATCATGTGGTCAAGCCGATTACTCATTTATACACTATGAAGACAGTCCGCTATATTTTGCTCCGGTCGAGTCTGGCGGGCCGGGTGCCTGAGGTTCATCCTGCTGATCGCTTGGCAACCGGATAGTTCCTCCGGGTGGAACCGCCATACCTTCGTCGTAATGCTTTCTTAAATAGTTTAAAACAAAACCAAGTTCCATTACAAAAGGATTTTCCGGCGTATCATTGACAAAGTTGTATGGAATTTCTACTTCTGTGATTGTTATGTCTGGTTCGCGATACCAACCTTGTTTTGAAGGCCACCACCAATAATCATCAGGGTTAACTTCACCATTTTTTACCATTTCTTTAAAAGGTGCGTCTTCCCATGGGGTCCCTTTATCCAGAACTATGCTTATTTTTTTGGCAGCATCGCGGAGGAAACTGACATCATGGACATAATCATCAGTATTTTTACTGCGATTATTGAAATTCATCAACTCTTTAAATGCTTCTGTAGAATTGATTTCATAAAGCTCAGGATTTCGTTGTGGTCGAGTAACGATTTCATCCAGCTTATCGAAATGCTCAAGAACTTCCATTATCTCTTTTCTGGGTGTACTTTTACCAATTCCCAGATGGTATTCGCTATTTTCAGGAAAATCAGGTCTTTTGCCGGCCACCAGACCAGGCATAACCCATTTTTCAATCATTTCATCAAGAAAATTATTGCCTGCCTCCTGAACAGATAAATCCGTGGTTCCAGGTACTATATCAAGCCTGTCCAGAACCTCTTTTGTATCGGCTACCTTGCCCAGAACTGGTGAATTAAATGAATTCTCCAAGCTATTTATATAGGGTTGATTTTTGGAATAGTTTAAAACGTAGGCGTCTGAAAGATTTTCAAACAGAGGGTCAAGAAGTTTGCGTCTTATGGCAAAGTCGGTTAAATCCTGATCTGTTATTCCCCGGTCAGTAACTTTGGTAACTCTCACCATCTTTTTAAGTGTTTTATTTGTTCGTTGGGTCATCATAAGTTCATCGGTACATTCACCAAATATGTCGCCCGCTCTTATTGGCATTCCAGGCTGAAAATTGACCTTGGTCAAAGTTCCGATAGCCGGAGCTTTGATATCCCAGGTCATGGTAATCTGCACAGGATCATCCGGGTGCGCACCAAGAGTTGCCAATATGCTGTTGGGATCAACTTTCTGCCCAACAGAGGCATTGACCTTCTTAACAATCATTAATTCGGGTACGGGACCATCCTGTGACCAGGGCTGCGGAACATTAATCGTAACCGTTCCATCAACAGTTACCGGCGCAGTCTCTGATTCGGCCGATTCAGTGCTGTCAGAATTCAAAAATGGCTCCGGACTAATAATAAATTTTCCCAGAACCAGCACTCTTTTCCCTTCATATTCACCCACAGAATAAACCCTTATGTGATCCAGTCGTTGTATCTTATCATACCCCTTTACTGGCGAAGGATTTGCCGATGCAAACTCTTCTGCAATCACCGTTGCTTTGCCGTTTTGTGGCCCGAAGAACTCATGGGTTATTACATCAGCAGTCGCTCTACTGACTTTATTTTCGGAATCAAAACCTTCATCAACCCACCAACGTTTTTTAATCAGTTGGGCCTCAGCCCAGTTCAATCCTGAGTAGGCAAGGTTTTCGGCTCGTTTTGCTTCATAGAAATCTTTGACATAAACCATTTCCTGGCTTGTATGCTTCTGCATATAAAGGAAAAAAACCAGAAGGATCGAAATTAAGATCAAAGCCGTTGGAACTGCTATTCCTCTTTTACCCATAACATTTCTCCTATTTGTTTTACCAGGGTTCATTGGTCTCTGTGTTAATCATTTTTCCTGCATTGGCAATAACGTTTTCAATCTTATTTTCGTCAGTAATACGAACGCTGTATTTTAACAAATCATTGTCGGTTCTCTCGACCTCAAAATCTATTGCATTACGGGAGATTACCCACAGACCGCGGGGCTCCCCGCGCTTATACTTTTCATAATTCAAACGCAACAAGCGGAAGTCTTTGTCTCGGAAAAATACAATCAATTCATTTTTGTTATTTTTTAAAAGTATCTGATGATAAGTTTTGTTGTCTAAGGGAGGAAATAGAATACGATTGCCGTAAGAAAGTTCGTTATTAATCTGAATTGCCGCCATACGCAAGTCCTGAAGCTCGTCTATTTTCTCTGATACGTCAACGGACTTTCGGGCCCAGAAAAATACTCCGCTAGCCATTCCCAGAAAAAGAGCAAAAACAATCACATAGACACACAATTCAACTATCGTTAAGCCTTTTTTATAAATTCGGTTCATACTTGCCAACCCCTATGTTCTACGAATGAGGCGAAAAAGTTCAACTTTGTGTTTATAGTCCTTGTCGGAAGAGGGACTGTCTTTCCAGAGAAACATGACTTTTACGGCTATCAAACCCGGTTCAGAATAAGGTTCTGTTTTAAGAAAAATCCTGCATTTGTTCACAAAACGCGCAGCTTTTTTGCTATCTTCACCATAAAATTTTTCAAGAGCCGAGTTTACAGCGCGGCTCTCAAGGACAGACTCGGTAACATCGACTCCATCAGGGTCTGCTACAGCAAAGGCAGCAGGGTCAAATCTTCCCTCCTGGATCTCATTTTCAATGGTAATCATTAACCTTTCAATAATTGAAACAGTAACCGGAAAATCTCTAACCATCCTCTGTTGAGAAAGTCCGCTTTCAGAAAAAAGCCGCAATAGTGGAACGAAGCCCATTACAAATATTACAACCGCAAGCAAAACTTCGAGCAAAGACACACCAAGAACAGAACACGAATGCTTTTGCCGACATATTTTTGTCACTGACAATATACCTCTTTCTCCGGGGCGGAACCAATAAATAAACAAATTTGAAACGGAAAGACAAAATCCCTTCACAAGCCTTATATAGCAGCCTGACTATTTTACAGGAATCTTACCTACCGTCAATTACTTCTTTTGGAACCCACTTGCCGTTTATTTTTAAGTAGTTAAATGAATCTGAGCTTAAATCAAATACGGTTGGTTCACCGACAAAGCCGCTTGAGTCAATTACAGCTTTTTCTTTTGCCTTTAAAATGCGCTCTTCGCCGTCATTTGTTGCAAACGAAACTTTTCCCTCTTCAACACCCAGAACTGTGGCTCCCTCAAGAACCTTTAACATATAAACGGTACCTAGAACACAGGTTACACCCTGCGGCGACTTTACTTTAAAACCCTCTTTATTTTTGTCGATCTTATAGATACCGGTTCCAGCTTTCTGGACGACGTAGTCTTTTCCTGCCACCAGTTCAAATGAAGCATTTTCTTTTATCTCAACCAATCCCTTGTCGACAATTCCAAGGGTGGCAAAGGATTCATCGCCTGTTTTCAGAATGCTTCCCCCGGTAAGAATTTTACCTTCACGGGCTTCAACAAAAGTATTCTGCGAAGCATGCTTTATCTCAACAGAACCATTAATCTTAATAATTTTAGCAGCAATCTCTTTTGAAGCGTTACCACACCCACTCACAATTATAGCAATGACAAATATGATTAGGAAATTAATAAAGATTTTCAAGTTTTTAATGCGCATTCAATTGTCCTCTACTTATTGCAAGCTAAAAATGCTAACGTAAAAATCGCTCAAAATGTCATGAGTGATTTAGAAATTAGCAAAAAATTCCATTCTAGATGTATCATACTAATAAGTATAGTAAATTGTGGAGTAAATGATTAGCAAGTTGAAAGAAATTTTCACATTAATATACAAATTTCTTTTACCTCTTTCGCTGGGCAAAAGAATTTTATTGTCAGGTCTGTTTTTTTTGTTTTTTTTGGCATTGCTGTTGTTGCCGGAGCAAACAAATAAGTTTGACAGATTGTTCTGGGATCTTGCGCAAAAAAACATTTCCTCCTTACTTGAGCCCTCTCCAGAATTGGCCATTGTTGCGATCGACACAGAAACTTTAGAAGCAGTAAAAGAAAGGTGGCCATGGTCCAGAAGTCAATTCGCCCATTTTTTAAAAGTGATTAATTCATTTGGACCCGGGGTTATTGTTCTGGATATTGTTTTCCAGCAGCCTGAAAGCTCTGACGATGGCGTTGGCGACCAGATTTTCACTAAGACCTTGCAGGAGATCGGAAACGTGGCTCTAATAGGTTTTGTTGAAGAAGAGTTGACAGACTTTGGTAGACAGCAACGCCAGTTTCGCAGCCTGAAAAAATTCAGGGATGCAGCTTACTGTGATGGCTTTGTTCATTCTTTTATTGATAGTGACTCTAAAATTCGCACTTTTTCAATCAAAAATGAAAAGTTAGACGAAGACGGGTGCCTGCTTAAGGTTGCTGAAAGAACCAGAACAACAGACCGGGATCTTATGTATCTGAAAGCTTTGCCAGAAAAAAGTCACATTATTTTTGCCAGAAAGAATGGGGGCATTCCCCTATACAGAGGGCTGGATCTTATTCAGGGAAAAGTTTCCGGTAACATTTTGAAAAATAAAATCGTTATTGTTGGTGCAACTGCTCAGGTATTGCACGACTATCATGAGACATGCCTGGGGCTGATGTCAGGACCAGAAATCCTGGCCTATTCACTGGATACAATTATTTCAGGAAGAGTTTCGGCGCCTTACAACGGTCTTTTCCTCAGGTTTATACTGATTGTCGCAGGATTTTTTGTAAGTATTTTAATGGCGTTAAGAAAACGCCTTAGACATGAAGCAGCTGTTATTACAGTCTATATTCTTTCGCTGCTCGCTTCCTATCATTTATTTGCTTTTTTCTTTATTTTTCCGCCCTTGAGCTGCTTTTTTCTTTCCTGGGCTTTTTTGGGTTTGTCCTGCAACTTTATGAAAAGATTTGTTGAATTGATTGAACAGCAAATTTCACAGGCCGAAGCAAATCTGGCCGGCGAAATTCAGGCTGAACTTTTTCCCGGGCGCTCAATCGTCAATGACAATTACAGCATAAGAGGGACATGCATCCCTTGCGACGCTACTGGCGGCGATTTTTTTGACTACTTTGAACTTGAAGATAGAAATCTGGTTTTTATAGTAGGTGATGTTTCCGGACACGGTTTTTCAGCGGCGATATTGACCATTATGGCCAAAACTACGATTCAACTCCTCAGACACAAAAATATGGCACTTCCTGAAAACATTGTTTCAACACTCAATCAGATAATATTTGAATTAGTAAAGAAAAAAAAGTTTATGACTTTGGCAGTTGGCCACATAAATGTTCAGACACACAGACTTGAGTTGGTTCTGGCCGGCTCCCTTCCTCCTGTGGTTATCAACAAGACTGGAGAACTGCAAGAACTAAAAAAGAACGGCTTCCCCATGGGAATTGTAAAAAAGCTACCGATTAAAGCAATCAGCTACGATTTGCTGCCAGGAGATTCAATCGTCTTGGCTACAGATGGTATAGTAGAGGCATTAAACTGGAAGGATGAACTATATACTTTTCCAGCCTGGTATTCCTTTTTACAAAGAACTATGCCCACTTTCACTGATAAAACAAAGTTAGACGAGCTTCTGGCTGAGGTAAACAAACACCGGGCCGGGCGCAGTTTTGGCGATGACGTAACCTTTGTTGTAATTAAACGGCATCCTGGTTGACCTGCTTTTTTATAGCCTTTGCAATTAATTTCAAGCAAGTTCTATTATTTTTGAAATAAAAATTACAAAATGTCATAGTTCAACGTTTTATAATTCGAAAGTAGATTTTTCATTGCCATGAATCATTCTTCTGTAGACAAAGTATACGATGCAGAGTTTGTCACTAAACTCAGGAGACGAGAGCAATCTGCATTTAAAAAGATGTTTGATGACTTTGCCGGCCTGGTGTTCTCTCGAGCAGTCATTATTCTTGGTGATGCCGCCAGCGCCGAAGATGCAACTCAGGAGGTCTTTTATAAAGCCTACAGATCATTACCTGTCCTTAAGGATGGCCGAGTAAAGCCCTGGTTGCTGACCATCACCAGAAACCATTGCTTTGACGAGATCCGCAAAAGAAAATGTCGCCCGATTTGCGTTAATCAGCCATACGAGCCCCCTGATAAAAAAGTTGTTGAAACTCCATCAGCTTTTCTTGAAGAAGTCTCCCGTTTACCCGAAGAAATGCGAATTCCCTTGATGCTTAAAGTTGTTGAAGGACTTAAATACAAAGAAATAGCTCAGATAGTTGATAAGGCGGAAGGCACCCTGAGAAACCTTGTTTGCAAGAGTCTGAAAATCCTTAGGAAAGGATTAGAAAAATGACCTGTGAAAAATTCCTGAACTGGTTAAGCCAGAAAGATTCGTTCTGCTCTATGGATGAGCTTCCTGAAGCAATTTCGCTTCACTTGAATTCCTGTCGCCGTTGCCAGAAAGCTCTGGAAGCGCACAATTCAGTGTTCAAAATGTTACCAGATGCAGTCCGGCTTTCTAAAGAAACAAAACAAAGAATTTTCGCAAAATTAAAAACACAAATTGGCCAGAAAACTGATGACACAAAACCATTTTTCGCAACATTAATTTCCTTTATGCCACAGCTTGGAATTGCTTTTGTTTTTATAATTGCATTGCTGATTGCCTTTAGTGCCATAAAGCCTGATGAAAATCGAGGAACTAATTTTATTTCGGGGCAATGCTCAGTCTATCGTGAAGGGAAGAGAATTCATTTTTTGCCCGACAACCTGCCACTGTTTTCAGGTGACCGAATCAAGACCTCTGGCTTGACCACAGTTGCATGGGGAGCAAAAGATCAGATTAATATTACGGGTTCTGCCCAGTTTATTGTTGGGCACAACCAGCTTACCATGTCATCAGGAAAGGCCCGAATGGAATTTACCAGCTCTGCTGAAGGCTATGAAATTGTGCTCCGGGAGTCTATAATAAAAATTGTCGGAACCATTATCATAATTGAAATAACCCAAAATAATGAATCAATAACCGTTGAACGCGGCAAGATTCAATGGCGCGGCCTAGAAACAAATAAAAGAGGTTATTTGTCTTCTGGGGAAACGATTCGATTCTCTTCAGGAACAAATATGAATGACAAAGCAGAAAAAAACAGATCTGAGCAACCAGATATTCAAGAACCTGAAACCACTTCTGACCCGATACTTCCTGATTAAACCTGTTAAGATAATTTACTAGGAAGATATCCCGCTATATTTTGCACCGGTCGAGTCTGGAGGCCCCGGTGCCTGGGGTTCATCCTGCTGGTCACTCGGCATTCTAATTGTACCACCAGGCGGAACGGCCATTCCTTCATCGTAATGTTTGCGTAAATAGTTGAGCACATAGCCGACTTCCATTATAAAGGGATTATCTGGGCTTTTGTTGACAAAATTGTAAGGAATTTCTACTGGAGTGATTGTTATATCCGGCTTGGTATACCAGCCATTTTTTGAGTTCCAGAACCAGTAGTCTGAAGCGTTCAATGTACCGCTGGCTACCATCTGCTTAAAAGGTCCATCTTCCCAGGGGGTTCCCTTATCAAAGACGATAGAAATCTTTTTGGCTCCATCTTGCAAAAAAGTGGCATCGTGAACAAACTCAGATGTTGACTTTGAGATATCTGAAAAGTTCATCAGGTCTTTATATTTTTGGGTAGATGTCAGCTTATATAGTTCAGGGAAGCGTTGCGGCCTGGTTTCAATTTCATCCAGGCGTCCGAAATGAGCTAAAACCTCTAATATTTCTGGTCTTGGCTTGGATTTTCCAATCCCGAGATGATATTCGCTCATTTCAGGAAACTTTTGCCGTTGTGGGGCGGATAATCCAGGCATAACCCACTTCTCAACCATATTGTCAATAAAATTATTTCCGGCAGTTTCGAGCGAAATATTTTCTGAGCCGGGTACGGAAGAGAATCTTTGCAACACCTCTTCTTTGCTTATTTTTGAGTCCATAGGCTGACTTTCGAAAGAATTCTCCAGATTTTCAACATAAGGAACATTTTTTGCATAGTTTTTTACATATTCTTCAGAGAGCCGGGCAATAAATTTATCAAGCTTTTGCCGCCTGACATCAAAATCAGTCAGATCCAGTTCGGTAATTTCCTTGTTAACGATTTTGGTAATGCGCACCATCTTTTTTAGAGTCTTGTTTGACCTTGTTGTAGTCATTAACTCATCCGTACATTCACCAAAGACGTCTTTAGCGAAAATTTTCTGGCCAGGACTATAGTTTATCTTGGTAAGAGTGCCATAAGCAGGAGCTTTGATATCCCAGGTCATGGTTATCTGAATTGGGTCATCAGGATGAGCCCCCAGGGTCGCGAGAATGACATTAGGGTTGACTTTGTCGCCAACTGAAACATTTACTTCTTTTACAATCATGGTTGTTGGCACCGGCCCATCCTGGGACCACGGCTTGGGAACTTCAATTGCTGCCTTGCCCTCTTCGGTCGAAGCGCTGGCCTGTGTGTCAGCTCCCTCGGTACTGTCAGAGTTTAAAAACGGTTCCGGGCTCATTATAAATTTGCCATAAACAAGCACTCTTTGCTTATTGTATTCACCAATCGAAAAAACTCTTATGTGATCAAGTCTCTGAATAGAGTCATACCCTTTCACCGGCGATGGATTTGCTGCTTCAAATTCTTCGGCAATTATATAGGTCTTGCCGTTTCCCGGACCAAAAAACTCTTGTACCAGCGCACCACCGGTTGGTCGAGCGACTTTGTTAACCGGATCAAAGCCATCATCAACCCACCAGCGCTTTGTCATCAGCTTGGCTTCAGCCCAATTCAGCCCGGAGTAGGCAAGATATTCGGCTCTTTTCTTTTCATAGCCCCTCTTTATGCTATGCATTTCGTGACTTGAGTAATTCATCATAGAAACCAGAAAAATAAAAAAAACAGAAATCAAAATAAGGGCTGTAGGAATTGCTATACCCCTCTTTTTCATCAGACTCCTCCTTGCGTTGTGATCACCATGGCTCGTTTGTTTCAGTGTTTCTAATTTTGACTGCATTAGCTATCAGGTGACCATCGCTTTTTTCATCAAAAATTTTTACACTATATTTTAGTAAATGGGAATCGGGGCGCTCTACTTTAAATTCAAGAGCGTTCCTGGCAATTACTCTAAAACCTCCCTGATTACCCATCTTATTTTTTTCATAATTCAACAAACACAATCTTGAATCTTTATCAAGAAAGAAACACATCAACTCATTTCTCTCGTTTTTAAAAACAATCTGGTGATAAGTTTTGTTTGAAACAGGAGGAAACAGAAACCGATTTCCATATGACAGTTCTTCATTTATTTGCAACGCCGCCATTCTTAGATCCTGGAGATCATCCATTTTTTGGGTTGCACCAATAGATTTTTGGGCCCAGAAAAAAACGGCGCTGGCCGTACCCATGAACATGGCAAAAATAACAGCATAAATACATATTTCAATAATTGAAAAACCTCGTTTATGGCCGAGTTTGATCAAAATCCCTATTCCCTCCTTTTCAAGAGGTAAAGAGAAATACTATGGGAAAAACTCTGACTATCGGTAACTCGATCATTCCAGAGAAAGCGAACCATTATCTTTATAAGGCGAGGATCTGAATCAGGCAATGTGGCAAGCATTACTCGACACTTTTGCAGAAATCTTGTGGCACTCTGATTGTCGCTACCGTAGAAGTTCTCTAATGCCCTGTTAATATCCTGATTTTCAACTACCGCTTCTGTAATGTCAACCCCATCGGGGCCGCCACTATTAAACATTGCCGGATCAAAACGGCCCTCTTCGATCTCATTCTCAATGGTCATCAAAATTCTTTCTGCAATACTAAGGGTAACCGGAAAATCTCTAACTATTTTCTGCTGAGAAATGCCTCCTTCAGAAAACATTTTCATTAACGGCAAAAAACCCATCGCAAAAATTATCACTGCCAACATGACTTCAATCAGTGACATTCCCTGACGGGCAATTGGCAATGTTATTTCTTTGTTTCTCACCAAAAACCTCTATTCAACTTTCCCGATTATGACAGTGTGGCCGAGAGAATTTTTTTCACAACTCTCGACTTTTACCTTCACCTTTTCTTCGACCCGAAAAAAGCTTGGTGACACACCGAGCTTCAATCTAAAAAGTCGATCATCATCAGACAGAAACAACCAGCTCTGCCCAAAAATATTGTATTCTTTCAAAGTGCCTTTTAATGATTCCCCCGGACTTAAGTCGGTTGTTTGAATTGCTCCGGGATTTTGTTTTTTAGCCGGCAAAGATCCGCGGGCGCGGGTGCCTGAAGTGTATCTTTTATCGGTTCCAACTAAATTATAAGAAATAAATGCCACAAAGCAAACCAGTACAATACCAATAATTGTTGCGCCCGGCTCAGAAACCCGTAAATCATTCCGACCAGCCCAGTCCAGCATATTTTTTAATCTTAACTTCCAGTTCAACTGTGTTTCAGTAGCTTTAGCCGTCATTGCCGACAAATCATTGTTGCCCGCATCTGACTCTTTTACATTTAAACTGCTATCGTCTGTTTTGCCTTGCAGCGGCTCATTCGATATCCCCGATGAAGTCCGGTTGAATTTATTTTCAACCGGCTTTTGCCGTTGGTTTTCCAATTTCGGTTTAATTGATACAGAGTTACTGCTAACCGGAGATGGAGCTGCTTTATTACTTGTTCTGTCGACCAGTCTAAATTTAACCTTGTCTGATTTTTGCCCGCAAATTCTAAGTATTTCTTCAAGCCCTTGCAGACAAACAGGGTCTTTCTCATGGGGAATCCGCTGCTTGACTGCCTCTTCTACCCCCTCGGCCGTTGCAAAGTTTATCAGTCCGCGAATTGCACCAACCCTGATAGTTCTTTCGTCTGAAGACAGGTCAAAAAGAAACCCCTTGACCATCTTCTTTTGAGCTTCATTTTGCCTGTTCATTTCCTTCCTCTTCTAATCACTGTCGGCAGAAGGGATCTTGCTCAACTACTAAGCTTTTTCGAACCGCTTCTTCCACGCCATCATGGGAGGCAAATTGAATGAGCCCACGAATGGCCCCAATACGCACCGTTTTTTCATCGGAAGACAGATCAAAGAGTAGTTCTCTGATTATATTTGCCTGTGCTACTATGCGATTCCCGTTCAATTAGATTCCTATCAAACTAGAATATATAATATCTAAAAGTTTAGCATGATCAGGCAAGGTAAAGATACTTTGCCTGATCATGCACTCTTAAATTAAACTACACATTTGAATTCATATGCGTGTCAATACTACTCGGAATCGTCTTGGGGGTCATTGAATTCTCCACGGATTTTGTCATAATCTGGCTTAGCCAAACCAGATCCTCTATTGCCGGGATATTCTTCGGGATGACGAATTTGAGGTTCTTCATTGTCGGGAGAAGATTCCTGGCCGGGAATAATAGGTTCGTTTACTGAGCCGCTTGGGCTGCCTTCGTAGGAGTCATCGTCACCAGCGTAGTTTTCCGGGAGTTCCATGTCCGGCCTTCCAGTATCTGGTCCTTCTGGAGGCACGAGTAATTCTTCTTCTTCTGGAGGCTCATTTTCGTTACCCGAATTTTTCCAGGCTTCTGCTGCCTCTTCTGAATATTTATCAAAATCAACGTCGCTTATCCGGGCGGCGTTAGCTGCTGCAATAACGGCCGCAGCGGCAACTTTTATAACGGCCGAAATTTTGGACAATAAGCCCGAGACATACGACAAAACCCCGCCAACCATTCCCATAACAGCTCCCACATAAGGAATAGCACTCATAGCCGAGCAGGCCTGTCCAATAACCCCCAATGTCATACTTATCTGTGAAAGTGATTGAGCTACTCCCTCCAATTGCTCACCAACCTTCTGCAGGCCTGCCTGAGCTTTGCTTCTGGCACCGGACGCAGCCGTCAAATTCTCTTTAGTTCTGGCAGACCTTGAAGTACCTACCGCCGACTTTGTCCCTGTCGTTGCGGCGTTTGAATCCTCTGCACCTTCAGCAACTTTCACTTTGCTTTCTTCTGTTTCTGCTGCAGCCTCTTTTGCTTGTTTCTGGGCTTTCTTAATTTTCTTTTTAAGACCTTTTTTAAAAAGATTCCCTATGGAAACGCCTAATTTTTGCAGCCAGTTCATATCAATTTTAAACTTACCGGTATCAACGGCGTTTAATTCTTCGCTCGCGCTTTGAGTCTGGGTATTCGAATCGTTAACTGTAGAAACCTGAGCGTTTGTTTCAGCAAAAAGAACTGCTTCAAAAACAATTGGCTGAAAAACCATTGAGAACACCAGCAAAAAGGTCATTACATAACTTTTCCTGAATCCTATGTACATTGTTCCCCTCCGTTAGACAAATTAAATCCATTATTCAGAACGTATAGACCATAAAAAATGTAATTTCCAATTTTAATTTAGTTGATGAAACGTTCGATATTGCCAGCCACTGTGATTGATTGCATCATTAACAAAATTACTGGCGATACTGACGGTAAGCTCCAATGGTTTTTCGTTTCCTTTGTAAAAGTCATTATCAAGAACAAATTTCACCCATAATACCGGAGTTAAATTGTTCCCCATATGAACGAACGATTTAAATTCCACTTCTGCAAAACCTTTAAACCGAGTAGTTTTGCCCGCGGATGTTCTGGTTAATTGCCGCTTCTTTGAATCAAAACTGTATTCAACCTCTTCAACCATCGGTTGAGAACTTTTACTGAAGCCAAATTCGGCAAATTTGAAAAAAGTCAGTTTTCTGGGGGTAATTCTTATTCTACGATTTGCACCGACAAACTTCCCCTGATCTTTTGAAATAGCCAACGGTCGCCCCAGAAACCTTTTCAACTCTTCTATTCCATCTTTGGAAGTAATAAAGGGGCAAGCCATGTTATAATCACGCCTTAATTGATTTACTGCCTGATGGGCAATACGAAAATTTTCCAAATCTACAAAGCTGTGTTTATATTGAAACGCCATATTGCTTGCAAAGTTGGTAATCATAAAAAAAATAAAGCTTATAATGACGGTGCCCGTAACAATTTCGATTAATGTAATTCCATGCTTTTGGTAAATAATTCCTTTTTTCATGGCTGTGCGGTCCAATTTGTAATAAGACTGGCCAATACGACCTTTTTAGACCTGTTGCCAGGATCATGAAGGTTGTTAATCGCAACCCCGCTCTCCCAGTACACGGTTACCACAACTTTTTTTAAAAACCCGGAATATTCATTCCCGCTCAGATCAGCAACTTCTACGGTTCTATAAAAGTGGGCAGGATTATACTGACTTGAATATTGAATTTCAGATTGAAGAATGTCGCTATATTCAGGATTTTCACCGGCAGGAATCTTTGCAGCTTCCAGGCTTGATGGTCGTTCAACCAACAAGCTTCCAGATATGCCCTCTGCTTTCATTTTGAACTCATCATCAACAGGTAACAACTTGACATATTCAATTGCTTCATTCGCAAGTTCCATTGCCCTGAAATAATTTATGCTTTTAGAGGTGTCCGATTGGACATTGTGCATTGTCTGGTAGATAGGAATCGCCAATATTGCAAAAACAGCTACTGCTGCAATGATTTCAAGGTAAGAGAATCCGCAACCTATTTTAAACATTAAGCTTGCGTAATTTATTCTGCGGAAACTATTCATTTGGAAACCTTTCTTCCAGATAAATTTTATAGTCATCCAAAGGGAATTCTAATACAGAAGAGCCTGTTTCCTTTATTAAGTTTTCGTGCAATGCCACAAGTTCTTCTTCAGATAAAGTATTGTAAAGGCTCGAAGGAGGAGTAGCTAATTCAGGCAGCTGATAATCCCACGGATGAGAAGTGCTGTATTCAGTTGCAGGTTCTGTTTCTTTACCAGGAGAGTAAGAATAAACCGTTTTTTCCTGATTACCTTGAGAAGTAATTTTCTTTGTGGGAGCTGAAAGTCTGAATTGAAAAAAGAATAATAAAAAAGCAAAAAAAACTAAACCAACTAGAACTATATTGAAAGATTTCGATCTGATCAGGTCGCCAAAATCTGGACTTTGGTTATCGTAGCTGATTCGTTTGATTTTTAACAGTATGTCTTCCCATTGTTCTCTGAGCCCGACTTCGTCAATGATCGCCTGCAAAGCCCCTGGGTTTTCTTCATTTACCCCTAGTTCTGAGTCTATTTCGCCGGCCAATTGAATCAGAAGTTTTCTCTTTTTGTCTGGACACTTTGTAGACAGGTCTTTAAGCTTATAAACCGTCAAACGATCGGGATTCAGAACAAGAATAGAACCAAAATACTTTATCAATTCAAGATTTGAGGAGCTTTTCAAGAAATCCAATATTAACTCCCGGGCTTGCAAAAATTCTGTTTCCAGAAGTCCCTTATAGGCCACAGCCCGAATTTTGGAGTCATCATCCTTAATCCAGAGTTTCAATTTATCAAGCAGTTTTTCAGGAAACTCGCGGTTGAATATTTTAAGACTTTTTTCAGCAACCATTGGATCTTTGTGAAACACCAGAACTGAGAGATGGGCCCAAATTCTTTTCTTATTCAATTGCAGCAAAGAGTCAATTGCCAGGCAAACAACCTCAACAGAATCGCTACTCAAAAGACTTTCAAGCCATAAGCAGAATGCATCAGTGCCCAATTGATGTTTGTTGATCAACCTGATAGCTGCCGAAATTTCTTCTGTTTTTGTCAGGCTGTGGCAAACATATAACAGCTTCGCGATCTGTTCCTGTGAAAAATCCGGTATCTTAGAAAGATTTTCAAGTTCAGTATTATGATGAGACTCAGAGATTTCAAACTTCTTCTGTTCCAGCTCTGCAGCTTGCTGACTCCTGTGCCGTAAAATAAATTTCTTTGCCGCTTCCTGAGATTCACTGATTAGTTCTTTGCTGCTTTTTTTAACCAGCCCTGAAACGACCAGAGATTTTGCTGCAAGCAAACAGTAACTTTTTAAGGCAGCTATTCTCCTACCATGCAAAAGATAAGAAATAGTGATGCGCCGAAAGAATACCTGATCCGGGTTGTTATAAATCAGGTAGCGAATTATACGGTCAAGACTTTTGGGCAAATCTGCTTGTTCGATCAGGCGCAGCACGATATCCCCCGTATCGGAGAAAGGGAGAAGAAAAAGAAAAGAAAAGGCATACTGTCGATTGCTGGTATTCTTTGAAAACATTAACTCGGTTAACAGCCTTATTGCCTCTGGCTTTGACAAAAGATACAGAGCTTTGATAGCTGCCAGGCGAACCTGCAAGTTTTTGTTGATTAAAAGCCTGGGAAGATGCGCAATAAGTTTGGCGGGTTTCAATCTCGTCAAGAGGGCAACAATTCTAGCAAGCAGCAGAGAACTTTGAGTGTTGAGCAATTTTTCCAGACAATTAATAACCCGCTCATTCATCATGACCTTCCGGCTGAGAGACAAAATTGGGATGATTTGTGCGGCAGAAAATTGTCGACAAAGGATTTCACAACATACCTTTATCTGCTCGTCTACTTCAAAGTTTTTGACCTGTTTTACCAGTTCACCAAGTTGTGCGGGAGGAATTGTATTCCAGAGACCGATAATTTCATCGGTAGTTTGGGGACGATCAATTTCAGAAATGCTGACCTGAGAATTGCCTGGAGTTGAGAGGCTTAAAATCTCGTTCAAATCATTCAGACATTCAATGTTTTCTTCGATTTTACGACGGGCTTCCAATGCAGAGATAACGGTTTTATTTCCGGTAAAATTCTGCAGTTGAGTAATTGCAAATTGCCTGACCAGAGAATCAGGCGAATTTATATCCTCAAGGCACAGATTGATTTGCAAATCTTGCAGCGAAATACTTTCAGCATTATCTTCTGCCATCTATGCCTCCTTGCTATAAATTCTGCTTCCCGGGCTAATTTAGAACCCGGTCCTGATAATCGGCGTTTACGCTGTAAATGGTTCTAACCGGACCGATTGTGGTCCACTTGGGATAAACTGCTGAAAAGAGAAAGGGATCATGCTTTATTGTAAGTTTTTTCCCTTCGGGAATCCCATAGCTCTTGTCAGCTAGAAATAAGTAATCAACAACGAGATTCCCGTTAATTTCAACTCCATGTCGGTTTGCCACAAACTTCCCGCGGTTATTAATTGATCGCCTATCCCTCTGGGGGTCAGAGAAATAGGTGGTGGCTATCAATGATGCGGATATTTTTACGTCAGGTTTCGAACTTTTAACTATAAAATTTCCGTCCTGAGCCCAGATTTTAAGAATATCTGAAGGCTTCGACTTTGCCAGGTCTCCCAGCAAAACATTACCTCTAAACCCGATCCATATCAGTCCCTGTCCGGTGAATGAGCTGTAATCGCTAAGGTCAAGATTTCCTTTTTCTATGAACATATGACCATCAACCCGCAACCTCTTTTTGCCATTGCCAAGGTCAATAGTATTTTCTTGCAGGAACTTCTCGGGGGTCTTGTATCTGTAAGAAATAGCATCAATGGCAACTGTTGGGAAAACTTTGGATGGCTTGGATACCCCGGCAGGAAGCGAAGCAACTCCAGCAGCGAAAAGTGAATTGACCGGGATTTCGTTGACTTCACGGCTCATAAGCTGTTTTTCTAAGCCGTGAATTCTAACTTCTTTATTCAAAAAGTTAGAATTCCTGGCAGCAGGATCCTGAAAATGCAATGGAATAGCCGGCATTCCGAGGTTCTTTTGCTCGCCGCCAAGCGTAAGGAATGCCTGGAATTCATCAAAAAATGCCAGCTTAAAAAATCTGAAAAAGACATTTCCTTCAACGGTAACCGGGGTGTTTCTATTGGCACCAAAGATATGAGGCATGCTTCCGGCAATGGCTTTGTTTGGATAAAATTTCTTCATAAATTTTATATAATCATTTAAGCCAGTAAACTGAAATATGCGTGCAAACTCAGTCCAGTTGTTTCCCTGCCATAAACTCAGCGCATCAGTGTATGCATAGAGGTAATACCATGAGTCTATGCTTGTAGTAACAACCATTCTGAACACCTGAGACTTTGAGAAATCCCCGCCGCAATCCTGCCAGTCTTCCAGTATAAGCGCCGGAAGAGAGTGCTCATCGGCAGCAGTTTTTTGTGCCGTTTCGACAAAGGTCTTGTAATACCCATCCTGAAGAGCTTTTACCGTATAGAAATCACTATCGGAAAAGTTGCCGCGGCCAAATACAGGCTTAAACTTCAGTGGCATTGGAACAGACCAGAAAATATTGCCCAAACTTTTTTTACGTACCTGAGGATTCGAAGATGGAACTTCAGAAATGCCAGGTGGAATGGGAGCGTAATTATTGTTAAGTAGTGACGTCAACAATTCTTTGTCTTTTCTAAAATTAAAATCGAAAAATATTGGTGCCGGTCCTGTCAGGCCCTTAAACGCCTCATAGTCTGGAGAATATCTGGAACCCAAAAAAACGCTTGAACGAACCGGAGACCCCAGACCTTCTATAACAAGCTTTTGCCCCGTAGTGTTGTAATCGAAACTGAAATCTTTTACGTAAAGAGCATAGCGGTCAAGTAAATCCCTGGTGTCGATAATCTTAAAATCTCGTCGTTCTTTGACTTCAATAAATTTTTGCCTGTTGGCGGTAGATTGGGCTTTTACAATAACCTCTATGTGACCAAGAAAAGCCTTTGGTGACTTTCTAATTCTTTTAGTAAAATAAATTTTGCATCGCCCATTTACATTTATGGCGTTGCCGGAAATTTCATTTGCTAAAACATTTGCAAACGGCAGGGATTGGGGAGGGAAAAGTCTTTCTTTGACAAAGATGCTTCTGGGCGGAATTTCATTGTCATTTTTTGTAAAAATGTCATTAAGCAGAGCATAAAAGTGGTTGGTAGCATCCTTGCCTTTTTTATCGTTTGCTTCTTGTTTCGCAATGGCCCATATTTCACTCAACCCACTGTTTGCAGCGCAGGTAAGACGACTTTGCATAGATGTGCGACTTAGAAGATTGACAGACCCGCTTTTAAAAACAGAGAGAGAAAAACTCATGACACTCCACAATATCAGGAGGCTCAACACAAGGTAAAAAACAAAGCCTGATCTGGCGCAACATCTAGAACTGCGTCGGCCGTTAAAAGACATTTTGGTCACTCCGGAAAGTCGAAGATAGAATAGACTTTCTAAGTATATCATTAGCTTTATATGTTCGCAAAAGCAGCAAATAAAAGCCAGCTATTTGCCAACATGGCTTTTAATGATTAATCCAGTCAGACAGAGACAATATTTTCAAGGGCTTCTTCAATTGAATCATACTCCGTTACAAATTCAAGCATGCCAAGGCTTGACATGCCAAGTTTGCTGGTGGAAGGAATTGAACAGAACGAAAGATTTATCTGGTCGTTTCCCATGGCTTCAGAGATGATTTCAAGTAACTTGCCCAAGGCTGAAGAATTTATCAAAGTCATGTGGGAAAAATTAAAAATAAAGCTTTGAAAGCCTTCGTCAAGCTTTTCAAAGAATTTTTCGGCTAATTCTTCCATCAGCTGAACTTCAGCGTAACCGTAAATTTCTGCTATAAAAACTTTGTTATTAAACTTAAATTCTATATTACCTGCCATTGCCAGCCCTTCCTGTTTTTCAATATAACATCTTACAAAGATTTTTTAAAACCAATGTCTTCAGTAATAAGCCATAGGCTAGTAGAAAGCGCTTCAAGTGCTATAGATTGCTTCACTTCGGCAAGCTCAAAATCATGAGTTAAAAATTTAACCGAGAATAGCTATAACCTGATGACAATTTTGACAAAACAGGTCATTTAAATAGCTTTGGTTATAAAAGTCACCACAGGAGATAGCTTTGAGAAAACTTTTTACTATTCTTGGTCTATTTTGTCTGATATTTTTAAAACCCGCA
>JBNJGH010000025.1:0-38346 GCA_051747585.1 Candidatus Rifleibacteriota bacterium | reverse complement strand
GCCCGTTGGAAAGTAAGGCCTTACTCATGAAAAATATTCGTGGATTTACTATTATAGAACTACTGGTGGCAATTGCTTTGCTTTCTCTTTTGTTGCTCATATTGATGCCGGTATTTACCTATTCAAGAAAATCAGTAAATACCATGAACAGGCTTGATGTCTATCATGATGTCCGAAAAGTGAGCTATTCAGTTAACAGCTCGCTAAAACTTGCTACAGAAGTAATTTATCCTGATTCTTCATCCAAACATAGTTGGAAAAACTCGGTAATATTCAGGGATTCCCTGAATCAGATATTTATCTTTTATGTGAACGACAAAAACAGGCTGGTTTTGATTAACTACGATAATATTCATAATGGAAAAGTGGTTAACGGCAGATCAATATCTCGTAACGTCAAATCCTTCCGGGTAAGACGCACAGAATCCAACCTGATTGAATATAAGATCTGTTTGACGGCCAAGGGAAATAAAGATCTTGAGTTTTCCGGAATGGTCAACCTGGCTAACTTGATTTAAAGGGGTACCAAGATGAAACTAAAAAAAGGATCGAGTATATTTCTGGTTCTTATAATTCTTGCCGCGTTTTTTACTATGGTTATGGCTTTATTGAAATATTCTCGCGGCGAAATGAGACAGGTTAAACAACAGATCGGTCATCAAAGTGCTGAAATAATAGCCCTTTCGGGGATTGATTACGTAGAAGGCAGATTGCGCAAAAATAGATGGTATCAGCAACCATTTAGCAAAGATGGAAGTAAGGGCCGTCCAACCGGCGTTGTGGAAAGCATCTCTCCTCCGGGGGGAGAAGGCTCGCTTACCATTGCCTGCCAGGATGTAGCCAATAAAACACCGGTTTCAGATATTTTTGGAATGCAGCAATTGTGGTTGCTGCATCACGTCGATGTTTTTTCACTGGCAGAATATGGCGGAAAAAAATGTCTGGTTTATGGCAGGTTTATTATTTCCCCTGAGCCTGCTCTTAACAGTGATTCAACTCATGGAATTATCTATTCTGATCCTTCTTATAACCCCTATGAAGTTAGAATGGAAGTTCCGCGTCCTACCAGCGGAGAAGAAGCAGAATTTATTCTGAAAAATTACAAGGTCTACCCGGGACAAGAAGTAGATTTAAATACCGTGGTTGCAGAACTCGATAGAGCTGATGGCTCTGCAACAGGAATTCCCGTTTATGCTGCCTCGCACGGTAAGATTAAGTCTCTTGCCATGAGCGGTGGAGATAATTGTAAATCCGGCGATGAGCTTGTTTCCATTGAAAAAAATCCAGGTCATGGCAGCCCTGCAAATTTAAAAACACTTAAAAAAATGGTAAGAATTACCAAAATTGATCTTGGACTTTTCCCTGATTTTGATATTTCCAATCTCTCTGATCGATATGCAGTTTCAAGCTTTGTGGCACAAACTTCAGATGCCTTCCTGCTTAACTTCGTTGCTCATAACAAACTTGAAGACAAAGCAAAAGAGATTAAAAACGAGAATTTACCCGAAAAATTAAGCGATAGCGAATTGCTTGAACTGTTTCCTCCAGAAATTACTAATATGACTCGCGAGAGAGCAGAAAACCTTTTTCTTGCTTATCTTCTGCAGAATTTTGTCCCTCCCGGAACAAACTGGGAAAAGAAAGATGAAGCAAAAAAAGAGGCTTATTTGAAGCTGGATCATGTTAAAACAAGTGCCCCTCAGGAAATGGTAGATTTTCTTTCCAAGCATGGAATTCAATGGACGCTTAATTCAAAACCCAGAATGGATTCCAGATTTTATGAGCCTAAAATGTACAAAGGCCAGTTTTTAAGTCTTCTTTCTCCAAAGCTGAACCTGCCTGTCAGTCAGTTTGTGGAGCAGCTTGCCTGGTTGCCGGATGCCACAAGAGCATTTGAGGTTCAGGAAAATGAAGGCGGCTTCGGAGAAAATTCAACTATTCGTGAAGATGATAACAGCATTTACATAGTCAAAGACGATGCAGAACCATACCCAATCAAGATTCAAATACAGAAAATTAAAAAATCATATTCTTATGTCGATCCGGTAAACAATTTTGCCATACAGATGCAGGATCTGGTTGATTTTTTCCGCAAATATTATTCTTCTGAAAGTGCCGATTTTCCAAAAGAAGAAGAAAGATACCTGGCAAATATTGACTGGCCTTTACCCGATGAACCTGGTCCGGCTCCTGCGCCGCCCGAGGGCTACCGGTCAGTTTGGATACCAGGCACTCCCGGCGTTCCCCCCGGACCGCCTGCCTGGGAATACGAAGGCGGAGAAGAAGTCGAAATTCCATATCCTACTGGTTCAAGCAGAACATACGAACCTTCAGGCGGGGATCCCAACGGTGGCGAACGAACTTATCCGATTTCAACTGACGAAACCGGCTCCGATGGCGATGGAGACTTTACCGATGGCATCGAAATTGTCGAGCCTGAAGCTCCTTTCAACACTGCCCATCCGCCCATTTCTTACGAAGATGGCGGGGAATGGGACGGTTCCCCCGGAACTCCCGGCATACCGCCTACCCAGGGCAAGTGGGAATTCGAAGAAATCCCGGATCCTCCGACAAATGACAGTGGCTCAACCGACCACGAATGTACTTCCTGCTGTTTTGCTGCAGGAACTCGTATAGAAATGGCTGACGGTTCGTTTAAAAACATTGAAGATGTGATTATTGGTGATCGGGTTAAGTCTTACGATACAAACAGGCAAAGATTTGTAGAAGGTCGAGTTATGGCTCTTGAAAGCCCGGTTCGCAACCATTTAACCAAAATTGAATTCGAAAATGGCGATGAGTTGAATCTTACCAATGAGCATCCGCTTTATACTGGAAAAGGCTGGGCTTCTATCGATCCTGAAGCAACCCTGACTGATCATGGTATGAAAGTTAAAACCTTGAGAGTTGGTCAGCAAATTAGACATATTTCCAAGGGCTGGCTGAAGGTTGCTGGTATTTTTACCAAAGTTTCGCGGCAGAAAGTTTACAATCTCGCCAAGGTAGAGCCTTATCCAACCTATGTTGCCGATGGGCTTGTCGCTCATAACAAGCCTGATTCCGAGTTCAGTGATGACGACCCCGGAACCGGCGCAGGCGGCGGTGCCGGAGAAGACACGGCAGACGGTGACGCCGGAAGCGATCCTGAAGGCGCAGGCGGAACAAGCGAAAGTGGCGGCGGCCCCGGTAGCGGAAGCGGAAATAATACTTCCGGTGACGCTGGCGGCCCCGGTGGTGGATCAGCCAGCGGCGGCGGCGACGGTAGCAGCTCAGACACAAACGGCAGTGATGGCGGCTCTTCAAGCTCAGGCAGCCCGGGCGGAGGCAGCGGCGACAGCACGAATAACACCGGTTCAAATTCTCCCGGCAGTTCTTCCAGCAGCACCGGCTCCGGCTCCACCGGCGGTGGCGGCGGAAGCAGTTATCCCAGCAGCGGTGGCAGCCCCAGCAGCGGCGGAGGCAGCCCTTCGAGCTACTCCAACTCCTCGTCTTTCAGCATCTAATCTTCTTTAAAAATTGTAACACTTCTGCAAACAATTCCGTATTTACAGCTAGAGTTTATCAGTTATTCTCCATTATGTTTGTTGAAAACGTTTTAAGACATTTAGATTGCTTTACTTCGACTCCGCTCAGCACAAGCGCTTTGCTTGCAATGACAGCCCCAAATTGTCATTGCGAGGAGCGTAGCGACGAAGCAATCTTTGATATCCTAAGTTTTAGTACATAACAAAAAATCAAAAATGTCTTAAAACTTGCTAATATTACTAAATGGATAACAACTAAGGAATTTGCGAAAGAGAATTTCTTTGTAAATTTTTTTAAAAAAAAATAATACGATATAACACCTTTGGTGTGTTTGAAATACGGAGTTAATGCAGCTAAAAGCCTGACTAATAAGGGTTTGTAAAAAAAATTTTCGTATTCAATCCGAAAAATTACTCTTATAATAATATATAGATAAGGGAAAAAGTAAAAAGCAAATCGAAATTGTTGGTAGGAGCAAAAGGTGAACTCCAGCATTTTTTTTAATATAACTGAACGATTCAGGAGGGTTTATGGCTAAGGTTGGGTTAAAAAGGATTCTTTTTTTATCATTTATTTTTTTTATTTTAATCAGCGGTACAAATATCCTTGAGGCTTGTTATCGTTATCCGGCTAATCATTACCCTAAACCAAGCTATTTATACCGGCGCGAGAGAGCTCCTGACAGCTATCCATATACTCCACATCGAAGATTTACCTCGAATTTAACTACCAACTTTCAACTTGATAGAGATAAAATGGAGCTGGTTCCCTTTACGCCCGCCTTTTACGAAGAAAAACCTTTTATGTATATAGGTCCAAACAGACTTGGCTCTTATGAGCTGCTTACCGGTCCTGGTTTAAGGATTACTCCGGGACATAATTTAAAGCTGACCTGGGATATAGATAACTATCTGACAGCCTGGCACTATAACGACTGGTATGACTGGTCGCTGGTAAATTACTGGTATAGTAGAGTTCATCGTGGTCATTGGGAGAGCAGAACGCGTTGTTATTCATGGACTACAGGTTCGGGTGAAGATAAAGAGACTCACACCAGATGCTACAGCTATAATGTCTACGTCGTTGATTGTTATAACTATTATGAGGTCTATTATTGGACTCCAAATATTTATGTAAAAAGAACCAGGGGAAACAAAACCTGGCAGTATCCTGTGTATGACTATCACTGGCCTAACGATCCTCCAAGCGAAAACACAAGAATAAGTGCGAGCGCTCAGGGAGAGAATATTAATAATTATCAGATAGGTCTTGAAGATTTTCATTGGTCCAAGACTGTTATTCTCGAGCAAATGAGAAAATATTTTTATGGCTGGTATATCAATCTACCCCGTCTTACCCTCTCACAGAGTCAAAAGGCTTACGTTCATCCCAGAATGCCCACATATGCGAAATGGAATGCGCATGCAACAAATGTCTGGCACCCCAGTCTTGAAGATACAAAAGTCAGCTTAAGATTCAATTGGGGCAGACATAGCCTGAACCGCAATGAAGAGAAATATTATATTGAATACGACAAAATATTCGATGGCTGGATACACATGAAAGACATTGTTAAAATGCTTTCCAACCTTGGATTCGGCCAGGTGGATGTCCCGGTTTACATGGCCCTGGAAGACCCGAAACAGGCAAAATTATATCTGGTAACTACTCCGGCTATCGTCGATGGGCAAAGAGTCGTTCCCGCAGGGTTCGATGTTCCTCTTCACCCTGCAACGGTTTTAACTGCCCGTGGCTTTATTCGTGAAGCTAGAACCAACTCAAGTGGTGAGCCTGTTTTCAGTTCCAGCGGCAAACCTCTGGCTGGAGATTTAAAATACGTTTTTACCAAAATTTTTGATGTTAATCATGATGATAAAGTTGATAACCAGGATAAGAAATTTTTTGATGCCGCTTTTCCTGAGGCAGACGTAAACGAAGATGGCAAAATAGACAATGCGGACACTACCTGGGTTGGGAATTTCGCTTTCAACGGCTTCCCGGAGGCTTTCGAAGATCTTGGAAATCAAATAAGAGCTAAATTTGCCGACAATGCCAGATTAAGAACAGATATTGAAATTAATGCATCTAACACGAGGCTTTTGAATTCAGTTGCAAATAGCTACTATGCATTCGTTGGCCCGGTAAAAGTTGTCGAACCGGATGGGAAAGCACCTATACACCTTTACTGGTCGGGTAATGCTTATAAGGGGTGGTTTTATGTGTGGGGCTCTTCTGAATTTTCATCAAAGTATTATGCCCGCCCCTTCCATTCAATTGCTTATGACTACACAACAGATCCGGGGGTTTGTGGTCCAGATTTCCTTACTAATCTTGGTCCCAGGGCAACACCTTCGCTGGCTCAACTCTTTAAAAAGACTACCATGAATTATCCCGACGGAACTTTGATAGGTCGATTGAAAACCAAATATGTCGAGGTTTTTCCACGCGGTAGTTTCTACAACAAAGTTCATAATACAAATGCTTGTTTACATGCCATTGGCGACCCATGGGGCCTTGGTAGACTTGAATCGATCAACTCTGGTGTAATGGGCGAGCTTTTCATCAGGGGTGACGCCGATGGTAACGGTTATTTTGACAAGAACGACATGAAGCGTTGGAGCGAAGTTAAGGCTCGTGATGGCTTTCTGCTCTCCACTGTCTATAGAACGGGCTTCGGTTATGCTGCTTTAAATGCGGTTGCTACCGACCTGGATCGAAAATTCAAAGTAACTACAGGCGCTAAATTTGCAACCTATGCCACGGGAAGTAGCCATACAATCAAAGAATCTTATAACTATAAATATTTGAATCCTACTCTATGGGCTTATGACCCGGTTGGAAATCAATTTTCTTATGGTCGAAAATTCACAAGATCCGGTGGCAATTATGACCCGGGTGACCCACCAACACCTCCCTATCCACCGACAGAAACCAAATATGTACCAACAACTATAACTGGTCCTGATTCTGTCCCTGAAGATATTCCCAACACCTGGAGAGCACCGGGGTCAAAACATGTTATCATCAAACCGGGAACCTGGGAGCAGACCTGGGCTGTTTCACCTTCCGTGCCCGGCGGCACCGGAACAGGCAGCAGCTTTACCTATGAGTTCCTTCAGGCTGGAAAATATACGATTATTCATACTGTAAAATATACAGAACGAATCGTGTCTCCGGTTACTGACTATGCAGGTATTATCATTTACTATGCAGTTAACGACATTCCCAAAACCGAAGTTTTGACTCATAATGTTAAGGTCTATGACCATGATCCTGCAGATTTTGTAGATCCGATTCTTGCTTACGAAGGTCCGGGCGATACTGCTACTTATGCACCACAATGGGGTGCAGAGGCTACCGCTTTGCGAAAACGCGACTTTCCGACTTCTTTTAAAGCATACAGCAATACCAGAGCCTATGACCTGAGCGGGAAAATGCCCTTACCTGACAATGATTGGAAAGAAATCAATAATACCGGCAGCGGAAACACATACATAGATAACAATTTTGACCTGGTAAATGCAGAAGCTTCCACTAATTATGACTTCGACCTCGAGCTTCAAATCAAGTTCTCGAGAAAGGTTAATGAGGTCTCTGATTTGAACACTGCGAATGCTCTGAATCAAGATCACCTGGAGGCTTACAGCGGTGTTCTGCTTGAATCTCCGGTAAATGTGAAAATTAATGTTTATCGAGAATTAGTAAATGGAACCAGAAGTAAGGTGCGCGAGTTTGATTATGCGCCCAGCCTTGGTGCTGAGGGTACTTCAAATATTAATGAAACTCAGATGGACACCTATCTTGTAAAAATTGGCGGAAGATATCAGGAGCTTAAAGTTGCGACATTCAGATCTGAGTTTTCCTATGGCTTTCCTGAACCGACTTTCCCAGATCAGAATTACGAAACCGAAATAGTGCTTAGCTGTACCAAACGAACATTCTCGGTTAATGACAGTGATGGTAAAATTAGCTATGTAGACACACCAATGACCTACACCTGGAAAAGAAAATCATTCTCGGTCGATGTTACTCCGCCTTCGCTCTTTATAGAAGAGTTCAATGGCACAGGAGGATTTCAGGCTGCTGCCAGCAATGTTATTCATGCTAACAGTGGTGATGAAACTCTTTATAAGTTCAGAATAACAGACAATCATCCCGGCCACGGACCAAACGATGGTTTGAAAAATGGTGGCACCCGTCGTTACTGGTATCCAAGATTCTGGATGCAGCAGATCAACATGGGAACCAAACAGTTTACCACGATTAAAGGCGGTTATCAGTTCCCAATGCTGCTGCCAACAGTTGCTAACAAGTTGTTGTCCGCGCCAGATGGCGACATAGACGGCGATGTTGCCAACTTTAACATAGAGCGTGTAGATGGTCATAAAATAGCATTACATAAGCCGGCAACTTCTGATGACCTTGGAACAAAAGGTAATCAGGAAATGACCATAAGGCATAGAATTTCGCCTTATATAGCCGGTAAAATCAAGTATATAATCGAAGTTGAAGATGGTTCGCGTAACTATACCCGTAAAGAGGGGTATTTTAAAGTTGTCGATAACAAACGACCTAATCTTGATTTGCGCCTTGCTTCAGCCAAATATCGCCCGGTTCCGGATGATGGAACCCTGGATGATCTGGATGATATTAAAGACGACACACCGCTTGGCCCGACCAGTCAGCCGTTTGGACGATTAGACTGGGCGTCTGATGCCGTTAAAGCACGGGTTAAGGCCTCTAAAACCGGTTTGCTCAGTTCCTGGTGTCATCCTTACAAAACTTCAGATCAGAAATTTGTCGGTGGCAACTTTAGTAGTGCCTTTGAAGTGGCAGGCTACAGTTATGATCGCAATCAATCTCTGGATAATTCAGCAAATAAAGATGTGACTGAAAGCAATGCTTCAAAATATGATGATTTAAGAATTGAGCTTTCTGATAACGATATTAAAGCAAAATTTAATCTTGCAAATCCTGATGCACCAGGATTCGCAGAAGATGAAGTTATTGTCTTCGATATTTCTGTAAGAGACAACATTCTCTTCAGACAGGATGATACTTATGCGCCAGATGGTAAGGTGGTTGCCGACAAGAATTTCAGCAAAATCTATTATAAATTTGTCGAAGATACGATCGACGAATATGAAGTGCCTTACAATAACGAGCTTGAAGATATTCCGGTAGGTTCGCGAAATGATGTTGCGCCCCTGCGTCTGCTGAATCATGACGAAAACACGCCCCTGTCTTATATATTCCGTGTTGGTAATGCTGATGTAGATACAGGACTTAAGAACAGTGCGGGTAGTAAATCAAGCGGCGACAATACCTTCTATCTCGAGGTTAAAGATCTCGAGGGCAATACCCGGGAATTGTTTCTTGACTTTCCAATTATTCCAAGTAAGTATCAGATACGTGTTCTTGAATCTAATACCGAAGCAGAAAGATCAAATATAAAATAAATGACCTCTTGTTTGCAGTCCTGCAGAAAAACCGGCCTTTCACTGGTAGAGGTAATGATGGCAATAGTGATATTCGCTTTTGCCGTCATTCCTATTATTGGCCTGTTTGGTCGTGGAACCACATACACGCAGACAAATGCCGATTTTCTTGCGGCAATGCACAGTAGTTCAGGATACCTGAGATCTCTTATGGGACTTCCTTTTCGGGATGTCCCATTGGGGATTCCGGTCGAGCTGGATAAAACATACGGTTCAAGTACGGATAACCAAATACATATTCCTTCAAGCGAAGTCATTAACGGCAACACTTTTTCTTATAGATTGCACAGTAAGTATGTTACCAGGACAACCGGTCCAGACGATTTCTTTTTTAGCACAATGACCGCTCCGGGTGAGTCTGCAAATTTCAGTATGTACAAAAGATTTGTCAGACTTGAAATGGAAGTGCGCTGGAAATCAAAGATGTCCGGCAAAACAGAAATAATAAGTTTGTTCGTTTATAAGGCGGAGCTGGGATGAGAATTAAGCGCAGAAAAAGTGGAATTGTCATGGTTATAGTGCTTGCTGTAATAGCTACTTCAATGATTTTTGCCGTTTTTTTGTTAAATCGATCCGTAGATCAAGGCTATGAGAAAAAAATTACCATTGAAAGAACGCAACTGGAACTTCTTTGTCTGTCAACAATAGAAGCCGCAAAGCTTAAAATCAGGACAAATCCCACAGAGCTTTACAAGGCTTTTAAATATAGAGATGATGTTCCGGCTGCGAGCAGAACGGCAGAACTCTACGATAAATTTCTTGAAGATCTGAATTTGCAGATTCTTGATAATGAGTTTGCAACTATGAGCCCTGATAGAATTGCCGAAGTTACAAGCATTGAAAGATTAGCTTTGCGAAAGGCGGCGGGAGCTGTAAGCGTTGGTTACACCGAGGATTACATCAGAGTTACGGCACAAGCAACCTCAGAAACTTTAAAATCATTTGATGTGAAAAACGAAGTTACCATGAATGTAACTATTCAGATGAAGAAATATGAATAAAAAATCAGAATTAAAAGCAAAAATAGGTTTTACCCTTGTCGAACTTCTTGTAACTGTCTCCGTTATGAGTCTGGTTATATTATCGGTAACCAAATTCGTAAGCTGGGTGAACAGCTCTCAGCAGGTGACTGCATGGAAACAGAATGCAATGGATCGACAAAGATTAAATGAAATTTTCTGGCAAAAGTATTTTTCGGCAGCCACCCATAAAATTGTTTCTTTAAATACAGACGCAAAAGGTGTTTTAATAACTCCACCGGATGTTGCTACTTCATCCTTGTATATCGTAAGTTCGGGTAGTGGCAATCTTTTATCCGGTTACACAGGTGCTGGTGGGGATTACACATTATGGAAATTTACAATCCATAAAAAAGATGCTGCAGCCAATACCTATACCGAAACTAATGTTAAGGCCTTTGTTCGAGGCAGTGTTCAGCGCCTGGAACTATGGGCCGAACTGACCAGAGATGGTAATACTGTGTTGAAGCAAAAGCTGCTTGAAAATCTGGAAGCAATAAATGCTTCTAAGCGAGAATATAAACAGGAATCCATGTCGGTTCTTGAGCTTGAGTTTATTTTAAGCTACCCGCATAAGCGCTCTTTAAAGGTTAAAAAAACTACCTCTTTTCGTATTCCTACAGAAATACAGGATTTGTAAAAAATAGTATCCAATAAGGAGAAAAAAATGAGATTAAAGAAATGTTTTGTGTTGGTTCTGGTTATGATGTTTGTTGTTTTTATGCTTTCTGCAGCCACGAATGAGGAAGCAAACGAAATTGCAACAAAGGAAGGGCTGGCTAAGGCAGCCGCAGCGCAGGATGAACTTGCAGCTGTAAGAGACAATGGCTTGGTTCAGCAAAAAGAATTTATCGCCAGTTATTTGTTAGACTCTTTCATGTTTATACATGCTTCGTTTGGACATATGCAATGGACTATAAATGCCATACATTTTACCGGCGAACCTGTTTCAATGTCGTATTTGCCGCAGATGAAGCATTTCAATCAAAAGACTTCTCAAATGGTTAAGATGTTTGGGCATGAGGTTGTAACCCGTGCTGAAAAAGATTATGCAGATAGACTTTTAATGAATTTAAAAAAAATAGACCAGGCAATTGTTTTGGTAGAAGAAGATCTTAAGCTTAAAAAACGTCCGAAAAATAAAGAAAGTAAACCCATGAAAGCGGCATTGAAGCTTTATGAAGAAACAGGAAAAAATATTGCTGCTTTAAATGAACTTCTTGGAAAAATTATGGCCGAAAGAGCCGCAGAAAAATAACTAAAAATTGGTTGCCTGCCGCTGCATTTTGCCTGTTACAATAATTATTGATGAACAAGACATATGAAAATATTTATCGTATTGTATTTATTCTTGCAGTTTGGGCATTTTGTCTGTCACCTTGTTATTCAATCGATAAAGATGCACAATACGATATAAAGCTTGAAAAAGCTCGTCTTGCTTTTTCTATGAAACGCTGGCAGGAGTTGGAGCAGGCTGCAGCTGATTTGATAACGGTCAGGGCAAATTCTGCCGAAGGTCAGTTTTTACTTGGTGTAGCAGAATTCTATCAGGGCAAAAATGATCAGGCTTTGCAGCGATTTAACTGGCTTTGTAATCAGAACCCTTCCGATGCAGCATATCGATTTTTTCTTGGCAGAGCTTTGCTGGCTAAAGGTTTAAAGAAAGATGCCAGAGTACAAATAGAATATGCGGTTAAACTGAAGCCTGGGAATAAAAAGTATTCAAATTTCTATAAAAAATTAACTGCTCTCGAAGTTCCTGAAGAACAGAAAAAGTCTCGCAGCAAAGAAAAAACCGAAAAACATGTGCAATCTGCCAAATTTGCGCAAACTTCGGTAATCGATAAGAGAATAACTGATTTATTGAAAAAGTTAGAAAATAATCCAGATAAGGCTGTTAAACAGGTTTTTGCGGCTCTTAAGGCAGAGCCTGAGCTTATATCACTCGAAGGTTGGAATAAAAAAATTCTGGTCAGGTTTAACAAGGAAATTAAGAATTTTAAAAATGAATTGATCAGAAGATATCTGTTGTGGAAATCTGACTTGATAAAAACTAAAGAGTTCTCTTTTTATCTAATGGATTCAAGAATCAATGCGTATAAATCAGGTGGCGATGAAGCGGTTAAATTTATTTTAGGCCAGGCTCAAAAAGCGGGGTTAGAAACATATGAAAAGCAAACAAGCGAAGATCTGGTGGTTCCATGGTTTGAAACTTTAAATAAAAGAAGTAGAGCTGCTTTTCTTGATGTCAGATTGGAAGATGCATGGAATGAACATATAAACAAACGCGATTCTGAAAGCAGTTTGTGGAACTACCAGACTGCCAGACTTGCACTTGAATTATGGCAATTACAAGGGTTTGAAAATCACTGGCTGGAAACGGCACAAAAACATCTGTTATATTGTCGGGAGTCAAATTTCAAAATTGAAGAAAGTAATATTCTGCTTGCCAATATAAGCACATATATCGGAGAACCGACTGCAAAGTGAAGAAGTTGCTGGTCCTTGTAATATGCATAATATGCTTTGTTTTCGCATTAAAGCATTATTTTGATTACAAAAAGAAACAGCAAGTCGATTTACCGCCGTCGGTCGAAAATACTTTTACCGTTTCTGACCCTGATATTTCAGAGTCTGTTCTTAGAGTTCCCCACGTTGAAGATAACGAAAAGTTGAAGCAAGATAAAGCAAAACAGAAAACTGAAAAGAAAGCCTTGAATAACAGGTTATACAAAGTCTTTCGGCAGTTAATAAAAGATAATGGTAGCTGGCCGCTGGCAAAAAGTCCCGATTATTGGATAATCAGCGGTTTTATTAAAAAAGATCTATATGATAAGGCGATTATGGCTTGTGTAGAAGCTTTGAATAAGCCGCAGCCAGATCATTTCAGCTTATATTTCGACTGGTTTCATCTTCAGCTGAAGTTTTATTTATGGTTAAAAAAACCTGCCCAAGAAATAGAAAAGCAGGTTAGATCAGCGCTGAATGAAAAGACTTCAGGTTATCCTTCAAGTTTTCTGGATAGAGAATTCCAACTTGGTTTGGGTTTTGTTGCTTCAGATACAGAGCATGAGATTTTTCCGGCGAAATCAGATTTGCTTGCTTCTATGACTGCAAAATTAAAGTTTTCAGCTAATAAACCCTCACTTATAAATCGCACAATTTACACAGATTTAAAGCGATTAGAAGGTTATTACAATAAGCTTTGTAAGCTGGCGAATAAAAAGATACCAAAAAAAGAGTTTCATAAAACCTATGCAGCAGTAGATTATGTCTATCAGGAAAGGATGCTTATCAATCCAGATCGTCAGGCAGCCGGTGGCTCGAGTAAAAGTAATCTGGTAAATATAGAAAAATACTGGCACTTGCCCCAGATTCCTGTTGTTGCCGGATTTCCGGTTGTGTTTAACAGAACATACTGGTTAAGTCCATTTGGTTTTGGTGTCCAGGAAACAGAAAAAATAGAAAACGGCTTTTTGCCGAAAGACAGTATATTTGAGGCCTGGTCGGCTTATTTTATGGTTGAGTCTTCGGATATTAATCGAATAATTGATAGAATTAAGCTTATGGAGTTTAAAATTGGCAACTAAAGACAAAAGTAAAAAAGAGAGAAGTAATGATCCTTTAGAATTGCGCGGACTTTCACCCGATGAGCTTGCCGATAAAATTCTTGGTATATCTGAAGTGAAAATAGACGATGAGGCAGCAGATCCAGAGGCTGCTAAATTCTGGTTTGAAGCAGCTTATGGCGATGAACTCAAAGGAATGTTCAAAGAAAAGAATCGAATGCGTATTCTGGTTTCGAGTCTGGCAAAGCGAGGTTACAACGAAGACGAGATTCGAGAAATTTTTGTCAGAGTGCAGAAGGCTAAGTTTTTTTCCGAGAAGGCTCAGGCTGAAGCCCAGGCCAGATCAGAAGAGCTCAGAAACAAAATTACCAGATTCGGTATAGTTCTTATGGGTATATTTATTATTTACCATCTTGTAATAAAGACAAACGAGCTTGCTGAAAAGCAGGAGCAGAATAGAATAAAAAAAATCAAAACTTTCTCCTGCTCTACCGAACGACCTCCCGTTTTTACCAGAGAAAAGATTGATACAGACTGGGATGAAAATATCAGACGAGAGTTTAACGTAACTGAAGGCATGACAATTAAAACCGAAAGGTTTCCCTGTAATCTCATTATCGCAGAGAATGCAGTTATTGAACTTATGCCGACAACAGAACTCAAGATAGTAGAAGCCGCTTTGGATGATACTTTAAATAAAGTTGATACGGTTTCTCTGGAACCCCGGAACGGAACAATAAAGTGGAATCTTAAAGAAGAGTCAGAGATCAAATTTAATTTGAAATTAAAAAAGGGTAGTTTGGCTATAGGTTATGGTGAAGGCAAGTATCAGGCCAACAGCGAACCGCCACGAATAGCTGTTAAGGAAGGCGAAACCAGGTTTAGAAGCTCGAGTCTTTCTTTGCCCATGGCAATTAACGGTTTAATGGAGCTTTATTTAAAAGAACCCCTCGAAAAGAAGCTTTATGACTCTTATTAAGCTTCTTTTACCCAGACAAAGCCAGACGGGAGGCTGTCGCCGGTGAATTCGGAAAGGTCTTTGTCGCTTAATTTTGCGGTTTTAACCAGTGGCGCAATGAAGTTTTTCTTACGCTTTTTCTTTTTAAATAAATCGACGATTTTTTTTCGTAAAACATCATCGATTTGTACCAGCTTATCTCCGGTTTTGCGCCCTATTTCTTTCAAGGCCCAGTCCAGGTAAGAATTGCCCGGCCAGGATTTTCTTAAAAGTTGCGCTACCCAGTCATTTGCGGTTGACTGGGGTACTAAAGCAGTGTCTGGGGCATAGGCAAGTAAGCGAGCGCCCAATCTGCCAACAGCATGCAGCGCCAGCTGGTCTTTGCCATAACTGGGCGGGGCTTTTAGCGCCCACCAGCCAAGTCGCTCTTTTTCTTCTACGGCAATACGCTCAAGGTTGCCGAGCAAACGCCAGATCTGGTTTCTTTCATGTTGGCTTATCGGCCGCATTTCTTTTGCCTGCTTTTTGGGAGGAAATAAAAGAGGCTCTATAATATTTTTCAATATATTCTGTCGTTCAAGGCTTAAACCTGGGGCTGTTCTTTTCCACATAACCCACCAGTCAGACCAGAACTCGGGATTTTTATAAGTAAATTCCAGATCATGCATCTGCCAGATGCGATCGACTCTTTTGACGTCATCACGGGCACCAAAGCCAGGTCTTAAGCAGAAGCCCAATAGGCGGAACCATTGAGTGTGTGCCGGCTGGTTTCGGGTGAATTCCTGCTCATATTCAATAAAAAAATCAAAAAGTTTGCGCAGCATTTCTGTATCCCACTCCGAACGGCGTGATCCCAAGGTGTCTTCTATTTCTTTAAAGAGGCGATTATATTCAAGCTCGCCATCGAATGCTGACTGCAAAGTTTTTTTAAGACTTTGCAGCTGTCGGGCCGTGAATGGAATGCGCCGTTTATTGTTTGCTTTTGGCTGACTGTTTTGTTCGCCTTCGGTAATATCGAAACGTAGTTCCTGCGAAAAAGAGCCGGATTTTTCGTCGCAGAAAATCTGCATATAGCCTGTTTCTCGTAACTTTACTCGCAATTCTACCTGTTTTTCGCCTTTACCGGTTTTGGCTTTAAGTCTGCATGAAGGCAAAGGCCGATAGCGTTTTGAATTGAATCTAATTACCCGGCCCAGTTGTTCTGCTTTGGGAGGATTGGGAGTATAGTAAAGATAAAAGGCTGAATCACGGCTCAGATCGATGCCAAAGGTTTTGTCGGCAACCCTGTATTCTTTTTCTGTTTCGCAGCCTTTGGGTAATACGCACATGAGCTGTTGAGGAACGTGCTTTGCGGCTGTTGATGATTTGGATGTACCAATGCCTAAATAGATAGACACAGGGTTTCCGCTTTGGATTCTCTGCCCCAGGCCGAGAGAAACCATGCCGTAATATGCTGCACCTGCCGATACGGCAAGCGTGGGGTGCGGATTTTCGAGAATTTTTGGCTCTCGCCCTTTCCAGATAGAAAGAACTTCGTAGATTCTATCTCTGAGGCAATCCGCTTTCATGGTGCCGCCATTAAACAAAACAGCATCTGGAATAATGTTATTTTCATGAAGAAATGCGGCCAGATGCCTTGTTATGGCCGGATCGCGAGTGAATGGCAGCCCTGCTTCAGAAATTCCGAGGCTGTTGTCTTCGTCTGGTCTTTCATCAGCTTCAACCAGAGGAAAGAATCCATCGATAAGCATCTTGTTGATTTCGGAACTTGCAATTTTTATCGAGGCTGCCCCCGAGAGTATTTTACTGCCTGCACCGGTTATAGAAAAGGTAGCCTTGCCGGTTAATTGATTAGAAAGAATCTGCTCTTTAATTAAGTGACTTTGGCTGAGCACTGAAAGCCATTGTTTGGCAACCAGTTTTCTGCCTTTGTGCTTAAACGCGGCTTCTGCTTTTCTGGCTAGAGTAAGATCCAGGTTGTCGCCACCTATCAGCAGATGAGGGCCAACTGCAAGTCGAGAAAATTCGGGGTGGTTTTTATCGGCTGACCAGTCAATTTTTATAAGACTGAAATCTGTTGTTCCTCCGCCTATATCAACCACCAGAATGTTGTCTACTGCCTGCAGGTCATGAACCATCTGTCTGGGGTTGCGATAGAGGTAATCGTAAAAAGCTGCCTGGGGTTCTTCGAGCAGCGAGACAGATTCTATTCCTGCTTTTTCTATTGCTTCAAGGGTCAGGTTCCGTGCCGAGGGGTCAAACGAGGCCGGCACAGTTACAATAATTTTCTGACGTTTAAAGGCAAAGGCGTCGTTTTGAGGTAGCATTTCGTGGTTCCAGGCCAGAATAATGTGATTAAGAAAGTCGGTGGCGGCCTGTACCGGAGAAATTTTTTCGCTGACGGCCTCGCTTTGCCAGGGCAAAATCGATGCCCGACGATCTATTCTGGGGTGACAGAGCCAGGATTTACTACTGTGCACAAAGCGAGAGGGCACTTCATAACCAAGCTCCCTGGCGTAACTTCCAATTATTTGCTTTTCATCCATCCAGTCGGGTCGCGAAAATTCCTGCTTTTCATCGGGCAGATAAATAACTGCAGGTAAAGTGGGCAGTTCTTCTACCTGTCCTTCACCTACAAGCTGTAGAATTTTGAAATTCTTTATCTTTAGATTGCTGTCTTCAAGGTCGACATAAGAGACCGAGCATTGGGTTGTGCCCAGATCAATGCCTATAATAAATCTTGCTGTTCCGGATGATTTTTCTGCCATCAGTTAATAGCATCCCTGACATTGAATTCGAGTTTCCAGCGGTGATCGCCTTCTTTCGCTATACAATAGATTTCAAGGGTTCCTATTTCGGTAACACTTACTTCCAGGGTAACGTCTACTAAATCACCGGCTTTAAGCCCTTCATAAGCTTCTAGCTCGATTTCGAGTGAGCTGGTTTCTTCAAATTCCTCGGTCATTTCTTCGATCAAGCTGCCGAACTCATCTTCGCGTCGACAATTGGATTTAAAAAATTTGAATTCTGCTTTTTTGCCTATTACCAGACCAAATGAGCGATCTTTTATAGCGCTGGTGGTTCCTTCTTCTGTGCCCTGCTGTGCTACGCAAAGAGCTTTCATCGGTGGTTTGAAGCCTGGAACTGCAGGCAGTGACGATTCAATGCCAAGATAATAAGATTGTGATACGCCGCCTCTGATGCGTATTCCCTGGCCTTCACGAGCGATGCCAAAATATGAGGCACCCCTTGCAACAGCTTGAGAGAGTTCTATGCCTTCGAGAACTTTTACTTCTTCTTTTTCTTCGTTTTTCAGCCAGCTGTTTATTACTTCGATCAGGCGATTTCTGAAAATATCTGAACGAAACACCCCGCCATTAAAAAGAATGGCCTGAGGGTATGAATAATCTTTATTTTCCGTTTGTTGGCTACATAAAAAATGAGCCAGATGTTTGGTAATTGCTGCATCCGGCGCATACATCAGATTGGATTCGCGAACCCCCGAACCCATGTCTTCATCAGGCTTGTCCTCCATATTGCAGTCTGGAAAAAAACCTTCGACAAGGGTTTTCTCGATATCATCGCGTTCGATTGTTGTTTTGAGTGAACCGGCGATTACACTGCTGCCTCTGCCAGAAACTACCACCGAAACAGAGTCTTTGCTGTCGTCGCTTAACAGAGCTTCTTTGGCTTTGCGGCATTGATGACTCAGTTGCAAGGTCTGCCATTGCGTGACCTTTTTCTTTTTCTCTTCGAGCTTTTTGCGGGCAATATAAGCTAGTGTCAGGTCCATGTTGTCGCCGCCAAGAAGGATGTGGTTTCCTACTGCGACTCTTTCCAGGGTTAGATCGCCTTCTTCTTCATTTATTTCGATCAGGCTGAAGTCAGTTGTTCCGCCTCCAACATCGACTACAAGAACTACATCACCTTTTTTTACCTGTTTGCGCCAGGGCTTGTCGCTCTGGGCGATCCAGGAATAAAATGCTGACTGGGGTTCTTCAAGAAGGGTAACCTCGTCTAGTCCGGCTGTTTTTGCAGCCTCTAAGGTCAAATCTCTGGCTGCGGCGTCAAAAGAAGCGGGAATGGTAACAATAACTTTTTGTTTCTCAAGCTTGTCTTTGGGATATTCCTGGTTCCATGCTTCTCTAACATGGTTTAAAAAATCTGCAATAGCTTGCAGAGGTGAAATTTTTTCGTTATCTTCGGGGGCGTTCCAGGGAAGAATAGGCTTTGTTCTGTCAACTCTTGTATTGCATAACCAGGATTTTGCAGAAGAAATAAGTCGGTCGGGTACTTCTGCTCCGCGCTCTCTGGCGTAATCCCCGATTATAAACTTTGAGTCTTCATCCCATGGCAGAACGGGTTTTTCTTTGAGCCTTTCAAACAAAAAAGAAGGCATTTTTTCGAGCTTTTCAACTGCGCCTTTAGCCTGTTCCTGTAAAATAGGGAAAATTGAGATTTCGGGCTTTTCTTCTTTTTCGGAATCAGAAATCAGGGCGCTGGTAACTACTATATTTGTTGTTCCCAGATCTATGCCAACTATGTATTTTGCTTTTGCCATGATTCTTCTCCTTAGTTAATTTCTATTTCAGCCGGAGCCACTACATTGCCGGTCCATCCGTCTACCAGTTCGGGAAGATGGCATTCTTTAAGTCGCCACCCTCTATGAACCAGTTCGCCTTTGTAGGGTCCTTCTGCGGGAACATTGCCTGAAAGCTTTATAGATTCAGGGTCAGCTTCTTCAATTGTTATTTCACTGCCTTCTTCTTCATTTAAAACAGGCTCAATAATAAGTCTTTCTTTTAAAATTTTGTGACAGCCTTCGTGTATAGGTCTGATTGCTCCTCCGAGAGTTTCATCATCGAATTCTGAAATGTCTTCCATCATCAAGTCAATGAAGCGCCCTTCTTTCTGGAACAGGTAAAGAATCTGGTAGGCAGCCGGCGGTATGCCGTGTTTGCCGCTTTTGGCATCGGCTTCGGCCGCTCTGAGCTCTTCGTTCAATCTATCGTTTTCTTCTTTTAATTCAGAATACTTATCAGACATTTCGTTAAACTGGTTTTCAGCGGTTTTTAATTTGCCTGCGACCTTTTCTTTTTCTTTGCGGGTTTTCTCCAGGTTTTCTTGAGAAGTGTTAATTTTTGTAGCCAGCGCTTCAAGCTCGAGTTCTAATTTTTTCTCTTTTTCCTCGCTTGCTTTTAAAGCTTTTTGAGTGTTAGTCAAATCATTCTTTAAATCATCGACTTCAACCTTTTCGGTTTCGACAGCCTTAAATTTTTCGAGCTGGGCTTTGAAATTTTCTATTTCAGATTCAAGGGTTGTTATTTTCATTTCTGCATGCTCAAAGGCTTTGTTTTTTTCGATCAGCTCAGATTCGGGAACCATCTTTTCGTTTTGTTCGTTTTCTTCGTTTTCTTTTATTTCTTTGGTTTCTGCTTTTTCCGGTTCACGCACAACTTGTTCTGTTTTGTTTTCTTCGGGCTCAGTTTCGATTTTTTTGCCGGCGAACATTCCCGCAATCGAAGTTATAAAACCGGTTAACCAGAATAGCGCACCGGCAATCAATGCGGTTGAATGATATGCTGCCGGTATAAGTGTTTTAAGCCATTCCAGTAAAGGCCGTAACAATTCTGGATTGGAATGAAATTTAACGAAATAGATAATGGGTATAAATAGAAATCCTATAAAAGATAAAAAAGCTGTGGCTTTTTTCATTATTGACCTCGCAGTTAATTTTTAATTTTCATTTTAAGGCAGTGAAAATTATACTCGAAAATCCTCTATTAACCAAACTTTAATTAGCTATTTAGCAATTTTCGGTCAGCGACTATCAACTCGTTTAAGAATAAAGATTAAAAAATCACCTCGGTGCACTCTGTGATCTCGGTGGTGAGATTTTTTTATTATTTAATTTTCTTCTTTGTTTTCATTAAATATGTCTTTGGGAGACCGGCCAGCATTGTTCTTTGTGCTGTCGACCGCTCCTGCTCTAATTAGATATTGATAGGTTTCGATGTCGCCACTTGTTGCCGCATCGTGCAGAGGAGTTGAGCCTCTTAAGTCTACTGCAAAGAGGTTTGCACCCGCCTCAATAAGTGTTTTTACCAGATTTAAATTGCCCTGCATGGCGGTATAATGGAGAGGTGTTCGCGCGAAATGATTGTAACAATTGATTTTGGCGTTATTTTTCAGCAAAAACTTTGCGATTGCAGTTTGATTTGCTTCAGCTGCTATGTGCAAAGCAGTCTCGCCAAGTTTAATATCTTTGTAATTAACTATTTCCGGATTTTGGCCTACCAGTTTATTAACTAGATCGATTTTTCCGTTTCTTATTGCTTTGTGTAAAGATTTTAAAGAGGCCGAGGCGGTACTGCTGATTTTGTTCTGCTTTTGAAGAACCTTTCTGAAAGCATGTATGCGCTTTTTTATGCCATTAAGCAGCGCATAATCAAATGGAGTCAAACCCTGATTGTTTTTTAATTCGGGGTTTGCGCCAAGAGTTAGAAAATGAGGAATGAGGTCTGTTTTGCAGAAAAAAAGTGCTGTGTTTCCATTAGGAAGTCTGGAGTCAATATCAGCACCTGCTCTTACAAGTGTCGTTATCAGCTCTTTAGAGCCGTTTATTGCAGCGATATGGAGTGGCGTGTAATCAGAAAAATTGCGTGAATTTATTTGCGGATTTAATTCAAGAATTTTTTTGCAAATGCTGACTCTTGCAGTTTCTGTGCCTGTGCAGACCAGATGAAGAACACTGTTGCCTGCAGAGTCGGTCAGGTTGATGTCGGCATTGTGCCTTAATAAAAGTGAAAAAGCTTCGGGGTAGCAGTTTTTGGCAGCAACATGTATAGCTGTCTGCCCTGATCTGTTTTTACTGTTAATTACCGGGTTAGCTTTAAGAAGGGTATTGAGCATTGTTAAATCATTGTTTTGCGTTGCTTCATGCAGGGGTGAATGCAATTCAATATCTGTACTGCCGGTTGATGCGCCATTTTTTAACAATAAAGAAACTATTTGCGGCTTTTTTAACTTTACCGCAAGCAACAAAGGGGTGTTGCCCTGTAAATCAGATTCACTCAACAGCTCTCGATTTTTTAGCAGAGATTTAACTTCTTCTCTGTTCCCCGCTGCAATTGCCTGATGTAGGCGATTGCCATCAGGAGCGGCTACACGCCTGGTATTTTTGTCTTTTATAAGCTGTTGTTCTTTGCGAATGACAGGTTGCAATTCATTGATATTAATGTTTTTTACTTTTTCTAATTGCTTTTGTGCTTCATTGAAGTTTTCTGCTTGCCGCAAAATATCAGCGAGTTTGAGGTAATTTTTGGCTGTTTCTTTACTTGCAGCTTCATTTTGAAGAATAAGCCAGTTTTTAAGATGAAAAGCAGCTTTATCAAGTGCAAGTTTGTGTTTATTGCTTCCTGAATTTTCCTGCAGCGCAGCTTTATGCCAGGCAACAAAAAGATCGTAATCAGAATAAAACATACGCTCTTTAATAATGGCGCTTTTCCATAAACTGCTTTCAGAACCAGTCTTTTGGTAGGCTTTAGACCAGACGATTCTTTTTAGTTCGTTGATTTCTTTTTCAGTATAATTTTTGCGGGTAAAAACACCGCCGCAAAGAGGGCATTGTGGCAGAGGCGCTGGTTTGAATGAGAGGGGTTGGCCGTCAATCGCCATGGCACTGTCTGTATCAGACTTAGTTTCAGCAAATACTGAAAAATCGATATTGCATAAAGGGCATTTGAAGCGTTCGGAATTAAATTTGTTTGCAGCCGAAATTTTGCAGTTTAACAGCAAAAAGAGGAGTGACACCGCAATTATTAAAACAGATTCTAAGCGATTACGAACAAAATTCATTGTTAATATCCGGCCAACTTTTTATTAAACCACAGAGATCACCGAGATCACTGAGCCGATTTTTTAAATCTTTTTCAGCCTATGTTCACAATATCAATTCAACCTCAGGAAAAACATTAATGCTTTTCTTGAAGTTGAATTGATATTGTGAAAACCGGACGGTGAAACCGCCGGCTGATTGTCCAACAGGACAATCCATTGCTGAAAAAGATTCCTCCGGGCTCTCTGTGAGCTTTGTGGTTAACATTCAATTTGTAATTAAAACTGCTTGTTTCAAACGTTTTTTCTAACATAGTTTTTTGAGCCTAAAGTAGCTTCATATCTTCTTCGACCAGGTTTTTATAAACTTCGACCTGCTCTTTAAACTGTTTGCCGGTAACTTTCCCGCAGCTGGTAATTGCTTTTTCGAGGCGCTCGGGAAAATAAAGCTTATCAAAATCGAATCCGGATTTCTGTTTAAGTCTGATTTTCATTGAATGGATTTTTTTAGCTGTTTTCAACAGCAATTCTTCGTCGAAATGATCCATACCCAGAAGGTGCAATCCTTCGAGAATAGTTTCCGTATCATATATTTTACGGGCAAACAGGCATATAACCAGAGAGTTGCAAATCATCCGCCAGACAGACTCTTCGTATAGCTTTTTTGTCCATTCGCTGTCGGTCTTGTCGCTGTTAATTTTCTGCTGATCAATCGAATACCCGGCGCTGTCGAGATGAGAGTGCCTGACTCCGGTTGCATAGCCAAGATACGAATGAATACCGGTCATATAGCCCGGAGCTTCGTTTTTACCGAATGCTATGGCAAAATCTTTTCCGCCATATTTATTACTGCACCAGACAGAACCCTTTTCCAGATCACTGAAGAACTCATTGTGTTTACTGCTTATTCTTTGCATAAGCTTCTGGTAAGTTTCTGCATCGCCAAAATTAAGTATGAGGCCATCAGTGTGATCGGTTGTGATTATTCCTTTTTGAAAGGCTTCAACTGCCCAGGCAATTATTACGCCCATGCTTATCGCATCCCAGCCCTGTTTTTCTACATAAAGAAGAAGGCGCAGGATATCTTCAGTTGAACTTATAGAAAGGTTTGAACCCCAGGCAAAAATAAGTTCATGATCGTAAGAAACCTTAAAGGTTTTGTACATGTGCTCATCGCTTTTAAAGCTTTCGCGTAGAGTTGCCATGTGAATGCAGCCACATTGGCAGTGGGCGCAGGCGATCTGCTGTGCCAGATGTTTTTCGGCGAATGCTTCGCCGCCTATTTTTTCGGCACTTTCGAAATAACCCTGCGAGAAATTTCGGGTTGGCAGGCCATTTATTTTGCTCAGGGGAATTACATTTACCGGAGTTCCCAGATCGTGGTATTTTTTCATCTGATCAGAATTGACCACTGCCTGGTAAAGCTTTGAATAATAGCTGTTAAATGGGCCGGGTTTTTCTATTTTCCAGTATTTTCCGCCTGAAATGACGATTGCTTTAATATTTTTGGAGCCGAGAACACCACCCAGACCCAGACGTCCGAAATGCCTTGCAGCATCTACAGTTACACAGGCTATTGGTGACATTCTTTCACCGGCCGGGCCGGTTCTTATAATCGAACGCTTATAGTCTGACTTATAGTGGTCTCTTAAAACTCTTTCAGTAGCGAGAGCCGACATGCCTTTTAAAGAGCTGGCTCTATGAATTTTGAAATCATCACCTTCTATTTCCAGGCAACATGGGTAAGAGGCCTTGCCGGTTATTCTAATTACATGAAAGCCTGCGCCATACATTGACAGCGCCAGCCGTCCTCCTGCATGAGATTCGCCCGGCTCGCCGGTTAAGGGAGACTTGAACATGGCAACAGTTTTTGTCGCTACCGGAAAAACAGAACTGAACGGGCCCATGGCAAAGATGACCGGAGATTCCCCGGCAAAAGCCTCGAGTTTGGCATCGATCTTGGAAAAAAGAGCCGTGGCAACACCAGTGCCGCCTATGTATTCGTTAAAAAGGTCGGTAACATCTTTTTTTTCTGCACTTCCAGTGTCGAGGTTTATATCGAGCATGTAGTAATTATTCATTTTCAACCTTCTTCCCGGGGCTTTATGTCAATCATCTTAATAACGTCATTTGGACAAAATCTGGTGCATACTCCACATTGATGACAAACAATCGGCATAGAGGTCTCGTGATCCCATTGCAGGGCATTTGCAATACATGCAGAAACGCATTTTTTGCAGTTGATGCATTTTTCGCTGTTAAATTCTACACCGCCGCCATTTTTTGGGGTAAGCGCGTCGGTAGGGCATGCCCTTGCGCAATCGGGGTCGAGGCAGCCATAGCATGGTCGTATTGAGAAAGCTCCTTCTGAGCCGGGATAATTTTTTACTCTGAGAGCCGCTTTTTCAACTGTAAGAGCTTTGAACCAGGTGCGGCTGCAGGCATACATACAGCTATAACAGCCAATACATTGTTCGCGGGCTACAACCCTGAGTAGTTTTGCCATTTTTTTCTCCGCAGGTTAGAAATTTTATTGGTTTTCGTAATCTGCCTCTGAAATCGAAGGTAGCTTTTGCTTGTTTTGCCAGAGGCGAGTTAAGGGAGTTGACATGGGGGTGAGGATTTCCCGGTAAATTTGTAGTGCTCGTTGAGGCGAAAAAATGTAGCGATAAACCCAGAATTCAAAAGGGAAAAATTGAATTTTGCCGGTGTTGGGAAAAACCTCATAACTTTCCGAGTTTCCAAGTATCTTGCTTTGTAAGCTTGCAATCATCTCTGTTGTTACTACCTGTGGCGGTTGTCTGAGATCTTTGACCTTTTCGCATTCTCTGGTGCCGTCTTCTTTCAAAAGCCCGAAAATTCTGCAGGCAAATGGCCTGACCGGGTGAATGAGGCAAAGTTTACTTTCTTCGTCACGAAACAAGCACCTGATTCTTTTTTCTTTTCCAACTTCAGCTTGTCTTAGATCAAAGCGCATGGCAGAGAAAAAAAGTTTTCGTATCTGTTCGGGCTGCCACCTCGTCATTAGATCTCGGACAATTCTGTGATATTCGAGAGAAAAAATAGAAATGGAATTACAGCATCTGCCACAGTTATCGCAACTGGTAGCCGGCAACTGGTTGCGAAGCTCGTCGAGAAGATCCATGCCAAAATTGCCCTGTTCTACAGAGGCTGATAAGACACGCTCGAGATAACTGTCGATGTTTTTTTTCGCCGCTACTTTTATTTTTGAGAGCAGCTCAGAATTTATCTGCTCGTTTAAATTTTTATTCATGCTTTGACCTGGCAGACAAAATCAGAAAATGATTTTTTTGCAAACTCAGCTCTGGGTTTTTGCCAGGCTGACCGTTAGTTTCCTTCCGTCCATTTCCTGTTCGTTCATTTTTGCGATTGCTTCGTCGGCGCTTTCTTTTTCTGCAAACTCAACGAAGCCATAACCTCTTGATCTTCCTGAATTTCTATCCATTATGACTTTTGCACTTTCAACCTGGCCGAAACGGGCAAATTCTTGTTCGAGACGACTGTTGTCAACTGCAAACGGAAGGTTTCCTACAAAGATTTTGAATGCCATTATTAGAAGTCCTCCAAAAATTCACATCTCTCTACGGAGAATTTATTGATATTACTATTCTCTCTCTTTTTTTAACTATTTTCAAGCCCCCTCACGGTAATTCTTGGTCAGCGACCATCAACTTGTTTCAGAAAAGAATTTGCCTCACCCCAAGCCTCATGAAATTATAATCGTGCTCGTGCTCGTGCTCGTGCTCGTAATCGTAATCGTAATCGTTGTCGAATATTTTGCCTCACCCCAAGCCTTTAAATAGTGTCATCGTATGTTGGTCATTGAGCGTTAGTCGAAATGACCGTATTGGCCCGTCATTCCTGCCTGTGATTCGAAGCTTCAGCGAAGAATGAACCGGTTTTAACCGGATCAGGAATCCAGAATAATTGTTGTTTATGTTATTAACAAATATAAGCTGGGTGCTTAAAAAAGGTAGTTACTCAATCTGTATTTCTGCTCTAACCCTGGATGCCTGCTTGCGCAGGCATGACGCGTTTTATATCACTTTCGCATCGATTAATAAGCAGGGTTAATCAAGATTTTTTTACTTTTGTAACGAAAATACTTGAAAAAACTCCAAATGTTGAAAAAAAGTCCTAAACTTGCTAGGACTAGCTTTAACAAAGACTTCTAAATTTGACTGAGAATTGCTGCCCGCCATCGTCGTCGCTGTCGATTTTTCATCAATCCTGAAATCGATAACAGCCCCGACAACGGACGAATTTTAGTACAAAATAAGGTACAGCTGGGTTGCTTTGTTGTGGCTTCAAGTCAGAGATGGTCCCTTTACTTTTCTTGACAGTATTCATGGGCTGTGCTAGGATTTTCAGACGCCTTTTAGTCGGGAGGTAAAATTCTCGACCGGGTTATTAATTGCCAACCGGAAGACTATGAAAGCACAGATAATTGGAAACAGTAAAGCTATAAAGGATGTGCTTGACCTTGTCAGCAAGGTGGCAGTTAATGATGTAACCGTTTTGATAACCGGAGAAAGCGGTACCGGCAAAGAAATGGTTGCTGATACTATTGTTCGACAAAGCCCGAGGCATGGAAAGTCGTTTCTGAAAGTAAACTGTGCGGCTATTCCATCAGAGCTCCTTGAAAGTCAAATGTTTGGGCATGAGCGTGGAGCCTTCACCGGGGCGATAAGTCGCCAGGAAGGCTGTTTCGAACGTGCAGACAAGGGTTCCCTTTTTCTCGATGAAATTGGTGACATGTCTTTGATGACTCAGACCAAATTGTTGCGTGTTTTGCAGGAGCAGGCTTTTGAGCGTATTGGCGGTAATGAAACCATAAGGGTTGATGTAAGAATTATTGCAGCTACCAACAAAAATCTGCTTGATGAAATAAAGCGTGGCAAGTTTCGGGAGGATTTGTATTACCGGCTGAATGTGGTCGAAATACATATTCCTCCGTTAAGAGAGCGCATGGAAGACGTGCCGGCCCTGGTAGATTATTTTCTTGGAGATTTTTCGGTTAAATACAATAAACCGGATTTGAAAATCAGTAAGGCGGGTATGCATGCTTTAACGAGTTTTTCCTGGCCGGGCAATGTAAGAGAACTGAGAAATGTGATCGAAAGAGCAGTTGTTCTTTCGCGTAGCGAAGAAATCGGACCTGATGATTTTCCTGAAAAAATAAGGCAGCCCTCGCCAATTATCGGTGAAGCTGATGATGAAGAAAAAATTCTGACTCTTCAGGAAATGGAAAAGATGTATGTGAAAAAAGTTCTTGAATTTACCGGTGGTAACAAGCTTAAAGCTGCAAGGTTGTTGAATATAGATCCCAAGACTTTAAGGTCGAAGCTGGATTAATTTAACGAACAGTTATCGAGTGAGGCTGATTATGGAAAAAATGGTTCTGGTGAATAAGATGGAAGGCGTGGTTGAGCAGGCTGTAGAGACTGTTGTCAGCGAGAAAAATAAGGAATTCTGCACCTGTGACCGATGCCGCAAGGATGTTATTGCTCTTGCACTGAACTCTTTGCCGCCCCGGTATGTAGTCACCGAGATTGGTGATGCAGTGACCAATGTTGACCTTGATTCATTCCAGGGAAAAGCTAACATTATTATGGCGGTTTACAAGGCTATCGACGTTGTAAATAGCCACCCAAGGCATAGTTAAAGGCCTCATTAACGAAGGTGGAGGATAAAATGAACGAAACTTCAAAAACTGATAAGGAAAAACTGAATTTCGAAAGAAAAGATGCAACCAAAGGTTACATTGTTCTTTCGCTTATTGGCGATCTGGATATGTGGACTTTGCCCAAAGCCAAGGAGCAGATTCAAAAACTGATCGACGAGAAAAAGGTAAAAGTTGTTCTTGATCTTGAAAGAACTAATTATATAGATTCTTCCGGTCTGGGTTTTTTCATCGGCACTCTCAAAAAACTTAGAGATGCCGGCGGAGAGCTGATTCTGATAAATCTGAATGCTTACATTTATGGTATCTTTCAGCTGATTCAGTTGCAGCATATAATCAAGACCTTTGACAGTCTGGAAGAAGCATCTAAAGAATTTTAAGCTAAACGGAGAATAAGCTATGAAGAAGAAGACTCATCCAAAAACCAATCTGATTAAGGTTACCTGTGCTTGTGGTAACTCTTTTGAAACGCTTTCAACTTCTGCAGAAATGAAAGTTGATGTTTGTTCTGCATGTCATCCATTTTTCACTGGAACCCAGAGATTCGTAGATACTCAGGGTCGAGTTGAAAAATTCAAGCAGAAACTCAATGCGCAGAAAAAAGCAGCAGCAGAAAAAGGCGCAAAAAAAACTAAAAAAGCTGATAAACCTGCCGCTGAAACTCAGAAGTAATATCAGATATTTTCAGACAAGATTGCTGTTTAACTCAGACCACTGTTTTTTACAGCAGTTTTTGTCTGTACTGTAAACACCTGCGAGGAAAATCTTTTGAAAATTGTTCTAATGCGAACCACACCAGATCCTGACAGACTGGTTGCTCTGGCAGCAAGGCGCTGTTATTCAAGTCTGCGGGCAGATGAAATTGACACAAAACTCAGTGACGAAAAAGTCGCTGGCTTGATTGCTTTCTTACGTAAACGCAATCATCTTTCGCCTTTTGAGCACGCAGAGTTCAGTTTCAGTGTTGATGGTATTTCCAGAGCCCTGTCGCACCAGCTGGTTAGACATCGTATGGCTTCGTATTCACAGGAAAGCCAACGCTATGTTAACTATATGAAGGTCGAAAAACTGCCCTATATTATGCCTGAAAGTATCAAAAAAAATGAGAAAAACCTGGATATATATAACAAGGCAGTAGAAGAGACACTAAACGCATACAGGCAGATGGTTGAGGCCGGAGTTCCACCAGAAGATGCCCGGTATGTATTTCCCAATGCCATCGAAACCAAAATGGTTTTTACCATGAATGCGCGTAGCTTACTTAATTTTTTTGAGCAGCGATGTTGCATTAAAGCACAATGGGAAATTAGAGGTCTGGCCCTGGAAATGTTAAAAGAAGTTCGCCGGGTTGCGCCCAATTTGTTTAAAAATGCGGGGGCTCCCTGCCAATATGAAACCAATCCATATTGTCGAGAAAATGACCCGGAATGTGTCATGTATAAAAATATTAAGGATGAATAGAGAGTATTGAAAAATGAGTAGTGCGAAATTAGAGGAACTGAGGAAAATTATCGATGATGTCGACGATCGTCTGATCGAATTGCTTAATGAGCGTATCGGTCTGGTAAAAGATGTTCTGGCAGCTAAAAATGAAGCTGAAATTGCCAGAGCTCTAGATAGTGCGCGCGAGCAGCAAATTCTGGATCGGCTGCAGAAGCAGAACAATGGACCAATAAAGCCTGAAGAAATTAGAAAGATCTTTTTTCAAATTTTTTCGGTTTGTCGAAAGCGCCAACAGCAGAGAAAAATATGCGTCTTTGGCGAGGAAAACGGCTGGGTAGAAGATGCTGCTCTGGCCAGATTCACTCAAAAAGAACAGATACGTAATGCTGAAACTATAGATGATTTCCTGTCGGAAATTGGTAACGGTAACCTGGGTTTTGCCTGTATTACCCCCCAGTTTCAGCTCGATCGACGTGCTATTTTAGAAAACCTGCTCTCAGGAAAAATTTCTGTAGTCGAAGAGTTCGATTATCAGCCGGAATTTTCTCTGGTGAGCAATCGAACCCACGATCTTTCAGAAGTTTCAGAGCTATGTGTTACCAATGAGCTTTTGCAGTTGCTTAGAGACTTTTTTGTTTCCATGTCTTTCGATGCCAAGATAAATATTTGTCGCTCTGACTCGGAGGCCCTTGAAAATCTGCAGAGCATCAAGCCAATTGCCGCTATTTTGCCTTCGAGGTTGATAGAAAACATAGAAGATGACTTTATTGTCATTGAGAATAATCTTAAGTCTGAATTGCTTTCTCCGGTTAAATTCATGACTTTTGCTGCTGAATCCGTAAAAGTTAAGGGGCAGAATTTCAAAGCTACCGTACTTTGTGCGGTTAACGGTGAAAATGAAAAACTCTGGGAAATACTGGCGGTTTTAAATGCCTTTAATTTAAAACTTTTTGATATTCAGACAGTTAACTTCATGGATAAACCGTGGAAAAAAGTTATTGCTATCGAATTCAGTGCTCCAGAAAATCAAGAAATTTTTGAACATATAGTGAATGAATTGCAGAAGAAAACTATTCTTGTAAGAGTTTGCGGAGTTTACCCTGAAATTAATGGATGAGTAAGAGTAAATAGAAAAAAAAGAGGGCTGCAGATACAGCCCTCTTTTTTTAGGTTATTATACCTTTTTAATTGTATAGCAGGATTTTTTGAATGTATTAAACAGCATGGAAAATAAAGTAAAGAATAAAAGTTTCTGGTCGTTAAAAGAGCTGCTGCTGATGGGCATTTATACGCTTGCAATTATTTCTTTGCTAAGCTTTGTTTGCAACGGCATCGATAATGCAGCCAACATGACAGACAGACCGAACCAAAAGTATGCCGATTTTCAGCAGTTTTATTTTCCGGCGGCCATGCTTGTTTTCAAGAACCCCGAGCCGGTTGGCGGTTACTTTTATACGCCGACTTTTGCATTAATGCTTTATGGCATTCTAAGCCCGGCTCCGGCAAAAGCATTGTTAATATGGAAGCTTTTTCAATATTTCTGGTTAACTTTGTTGTTGTTAATACCAGCGCTATATCTTGGCAAAAAGTCAGGGCGAAAGATCTATTCTTATATTTATCTGGCTTCTTTGGCTTTATCTATGCCGGTGTATCATAACCTGAACTGGGGTCAGATAAGTATTATGCTGATGTTTTGTTCTATTTTTTCATTGATTTTATACGATTGTAGAAAGATTAAAACAGCTGCTTTCTTTCTGGCACTGGCTTCATGTGTAAAATATTATCCGGCTTTTGTTTTAGTAGCTTTTCTTTTTAAAAAAGAATGGAAATTTATTTTATGGTTTCTCATTTTTTCGTTTTTGCTTGGTGTTGTATTGCCCGGCTGTTTTCTGGGGTTTGCCCAGACTGTGGAGTTTTATCGCCAGTCAGTCTTTGAAATGTCTTACGCCCTGGACTGGGTTGCGCAGGATATTAATTCGCAATTTTTTGCTCATGTGTTTATAAGGTTGCTGGGTTTAAACCCCGAGGCAAAAGGTGTGTTAACCATTATTGGTCTTATTCTGGTATTTGTTTTTCTTGTGCTTTTTTATAAAAGAATTAAAGAGCATGAAGATAAAGAAACCATTATTTACGGAGTAGGATGTTTTTTACTTTTTCCATTTTTAATAAATACTTCCTGGCCTCATTATTTTGTAGCCCTGCCTTTTTGCGCGGTTTTTCTCATGAGCGAAATCAAAGAAAAAAGCCGTCTATTTCTGCCGGTTATTGCTCTGTTAATGCAATCTATGCTTTTTTTATTCATTTTCGACAGTTACAAAGGATATTCTGCCGGCGGTTTTCTTTTCTGGGCAAACCTTATGTTGCTGGTATCCTTAGCGCAGATTTTGCAAAAATCATTCTTAAAAGAGCAGAGTTCCCGGAAATGATTTCCGGGAACCTCTGTTTTTAGTTTTTTATGTTCTAATTAATTTCAGGTTTGGTTTATCTTTTTTTGCAGCAGCCTTTGCCTTTTACTTTTCTGAAATGGCCTTTGGTATGAGAACCGTCTTTTTTGTAGTGACCTTTTACAAAAGTTTTGCATTTTTTACCGGTTACAGCTTTTTTCGCGGCTACGCCTGTATCCATGATTTTGTTTTGAACAGCGTCTGAAGCTTTTACGCCGGCTTTGTAGCCTTTTTTATAACCTTTTTTGGTGTTTTTGGCAGCTTTTTTAACTGATTTTTTAACTTTTTTCCAGAATGATTTTTTCTTGTGCTGACCACATTGGCTGGTTTGCCCAGCTTGATTAGACTGACCGACCTGAGAAGACTGACCAGATTGATTCGGATTTCCGGCAAAAACAGGTGCTACAAAAAGACTAAGAGCAAGAACCAGACTCATGATTACTTTACGCATTTTAAAACAACCTCCAGTTATCTTATTAACTTATTTTAACTTGTGCTTAGAACTCGTTGCATTAGCAAGAAGCAATAAGCGTGCCAAGATTGTTTTTGTGTTTAAAGCCCGCTCTGGAAAAAGGAACTGAGGGACTTCGGTATGCGCAGTATTTATAGTTCAATGTACTAAAAATCAGCAAAGGGCTGCTGAAAAATCAGCAGCCCTTTGAGTGCTTTAAAAAATTTTTATCTTGTTGATTTTCCCTTATGATCTTTGCGGTGACCCACAACCATTATTTCCATTTCGTCGAGCTTTAAGCGGTCGCCTTTCCAGGTTCCGGCTGTGCCTCCATAAATGCTGTCTACCTTTAAACCTATTCTATTCACCATGCGAACCAGCTCTGAGGGGGTGTAATATCTTTCAATGCCACTTCCGCTGATTTTAAGTTCCTTGTCGGTCGTAGTTGCAAATTCTTCTCTGGTAGTTAAGGTGAAAAGATCCAGTTTGCCGGACTTAACATCTTCATCGGTAGATTCCCGAATTATACGAAAAGCATTCAGCACTGTAACCAGAAAGGGGCTGCCCGGTTCAAGGGCTTCGGCCATATTGGCAAAAATAGCCATATCTTTTGCCCAGATATTGTCAGATTCATTGAACAGGCATAGCGCCCCTTCACATAAAGAAACTACCGCATCGTATTTTTTTTCTGGAACAAAATCCTGGGCTGCAGACTCTATAAAGTTTATTTTTACTTGTGCTTTTTCTGCTTTACTTTTTGCCTGGGCAAGCATAGCAGAAGAGAAGTCTACTCCTGTTACCTTGTAGCCGCGCTTTGCAAGTTCAATGCTGTGGCGTCCTGTTCCGCAGCCAATATCAAGTATTGTTGCGCCGGGTTTGAGATCGAGTTCTTTAACAAGAAAATCAACTTCGTTTTGCGTATCGCGGGTAAATATTTCTTCATCGTAATTTGATGCTACTGTCTGAAAAAATTCCTGCCATTCTGTTGTCATTGTTTTTCCTCTTTATCGCTCTTGTTGAGACTTTCAAAGATTTTCATGATTTCCTGCTTTACATAAGCTTCGGATGTAAAATCGTCTTCTGGAATTTCTACATTATTTTCATTGCAGATTTCTTCGATAGTGTTTACACATTTTTGCACTTCTTCGCTTGTTAAGTCGCCATTAAGCTTGCGACTGCTGAACGTGTAGTCGCTTTTGCCCTCTTTTGCTGGAACTTTTTCTTCGAAGTGGCTTGTGATTTTCATTGTTATGCTTGCAATCTGGTCTGTTGAAATTTGCTCACTGCTTAAACCGTATAAAAGCCTGTTAACCGATTTGGCGCCCTTGTTGGCATTTTCGATGTCCTGATTGTTTTCGGCATTCAATAAATAGTGGTTTTTAAAGCTCAGCAAAATAATTTTACTGTAAAGACCCCGTTCGAGTTGTCTTGTACCTTCATTGAACAGATCGATAAGCCCGATTTTTCCTGTTTTTATTTTTTGTGCTACCTGATCAGTCTGTTCGAGAATTTCTTTTCGATCAGCTTGATTAAATGCATCTTTCGTTACCGCCTGCATAGTTTTATTGAATGATATAGCTGCGACATCTTTTCCTGCCGAGTGCAGGAAAGAAAAACCGTAATAGCCTCCCACACCTATTGCAACCGCAATAAGAACCAGACCAACGCAACCACAACCGCAACATGCTGTTTTTTTATCCAAAACTTTTCCTCCCTGTTTTGTTGTATTAGAAAGTCAGCTTTTTAAATTTTTTCGCATTCGATAATGCTGAATACTGTCAAAAAGCAGATAGCTTTCTTCAATAACTTCATAGCCCGCGATAATATAAAAGCCCACCGCATTTTGCCTTGCATCCAGAACAATATAATCGAACCCTTTATCAATTGCAGCTTTTTCAAGGCTTTGGACTATTCTTCGGGCAATACCCATTCGCCGGTATTCTTCAAGTATGCCCATATATCTTATTTGTGCTTCAGTTGGTGTGTTTTTCTGTATCCTGCCAACTCCAACTATTTTATTGCCAATAAAGGCAGCCAGGTGAAAAGTTTCGTTATCGCGCTCATCTTTTTCGCTGCCTTCGGGTTCACCCCATGGTGCTCTTAACGTTTGCCAGCGCACATGGTAATAGCCGGCAAACTCTTCATCGGTTTCGGGGCTTCTAATAACAATCTCTTGTTGCATTTATTGCTGAACCTCTTTTACTTCTTCTACGGGAACTATCATATAAACTTTGTCGTTTCTTCTTACTTCTTGAGCAAGTTTGACCCCGACAAAGCTGTTTCTTTCTGCCATTTCTACCGGTTTTTGTTCTATTTCTATAGATTCGACAGTCAGGTTTTTTACTCCGGTCTTGTTACCCTGAAACATTAAAGTGTCGCCAGGTTTGAAGCTGTGACCTTCTACCTTAATTTCTGCTACCATTGGTTTCTTGAAGAAGTTAGTTACTATCCCTACCTGCACTTTGCGATGGGTCGCTTTCGAACCATTTCCCGATGTCCATTGTGTCACCGGTCTGCCAAAAAGGAACCCTTCAGAGAAGCCTCTGTTAAAAACAGATTTTAGTTCTTTAACCAATGATGTTTTTAGTTCTTTAAAGTTTTCGTTGAAATTCTCTTTTTCATGATTCGCAAAATAATAGTCGATTGCCCGCCTGTAGCATGAAGTTACAGTGCTAACATATTCCGGGCTACGTCCACGCCCTTCGATTTTCAGGCTGTCGATGCCGGTTGCAAAGACTTTATCGATAAAAGGAAGCGAGCAGAGATCTTTGGGGCTCATGACGTAATTACTTCCGATTAAAAAAGATTTACCGTCTCTAATTTCGGTAATTTTGTATTCTCGGCGGCAAGGTTGTTTACATTCACCACGGTTGCCCGATTTGCCGAAATGAAATTCAGACATAAAGCATCGACCGCTTAAAGACACACACATTGCACCATGAGCAAAGACCTCTATTTCGATTTCACTGCCGATGTTTCCCGGCATATTGTTTAATTCTTCTTTTAAGGTTTTTATTTCATCGAGAGTGCATTCTCTGGCCAGAACAAATCTTTTTATGCCGAAATGTTTGTATAAAAAGGCTATAGATCTTGAATTCGCTACCGACATCTGGGTGGAAATAAACGGTACGGCTTTATGCTGCAAAACCAGATCGATAATGGCGAAGTCCCAGCAAATTATAGCGTCAATACCTGCGCTAACGGCTTCTTTAATTAATTTTTCAGCTTTTTTTAATTCATGGTCATAAACTATAGTATTAAGCGCTAAATAGGCTTTTACATCGCTTTGGTGGCATTGGGCAACTACTTCAGCCAACTGGTCGGCAGAAAAATTTTTAGCGCTTGAGCGCATGTTCATTGAGGCTATGCCAAAGTAAATTGCATCTGCTCCGGCATCGATTGCTGCTCTAAGGCTCAGCATATCTCCGGCAGGTGCCATAAGTTCGGGTTTATGCTTTTTCGACATTACCAGATAAATCCTTCCCAGTTTTCTGTTGCTGCGATTTGATTGATTATTTCTTTTATGACCGGGTCGGCATTGTCACTGTTTGCGAGTATAAAAGCTCCGCAGCCATTGGTGGCGTGGGCTACGAACATGGCTCTAAAGCCTTCGGTATTGCCGGTGTGGCCAAAATACATTCCCGGCCCCTTGTCTTGATAAAGAGCGAAGCCCAAACCAAAAAACGGCTCGCTGTAAGGAGAAAGCATCTCTTTTATGGTTTCAGGTTTCAAGATTCCGGCTGTATCTGTTTTTATGGTTCTTTGTAAATCTGCGGCAAATTTGGCGAGATCTGTTGGAGTTGTCCAGATTCCGCTTCCTGCAAGCGTAGGGTATACAAACCAGTTCCCGGCAACGACTTCGGTATCGTAACGGTGTCCGCTGGCACAATTGTTTTGCAGTTCAGTTGGAAGCGGCTGATAAAAAAAAGTCCGGCTCATGTCCAGCGGTTGCAGAATCTCGTGATTAATAAGGGTGTCAAAATTCTCGCCGGTAATATCTTCGAGTAAAATTTCGAGTACCGCAAATGCGCCGGTTGAATAGATAAACTGTTCGTCTACAGGATCTGTAACTTCTATTGCAGGTTCGTAAGAAAGCTTGTTGCCTTCAAGTATATCTTTAAGTGCGGGAACAGTTTCGCCATTAAAATAACCTCTGTAGGTGGGCACGTTTATTCCGGAAAAATGACTGAGCAAATGCCTTGTAGTAACAGGTTTTTCTCTGGTCCACTCGTTTTCAGGCAATTTCCATGATTTAAGTTTAGGGTTTATGGGCTCATCCAGATCAATGATTCCCTTTTCACTCAGTTTCAGAGTTAAGGCTGTGGCAATTGTTTTGCTCAATGAGGCACCCTGAAAGATGGTGTCAGGCCAGAGTGGGGCCTGTTCATGATTGTTCGCCATGCCAACGCACTGTGCATATTCGAAGCAAAAGTTTCTTAAAACGGCAAAGCTTACTCCTGCAACCTGGTGATGCTCTAAAAGATTTTTAAGTTCTATGTTTGATAAGCTCATATTTGTTTTACCTGTGTCCTGGTATTTGTTACTATTAATGACCAATCTATCACGACTCGATATAAATATAAAAAAACTTTAAAAAATTAATATGACAGAATTTGCAATTAAAAGACTCAATTCAGGCGGTTTGATTACCAATTATAAGTGTTCGTCTGAATGCAGGCACTGTCTTTATGCCTGCTCTCCGCAGAGAAAGAATTATTATATAAGTGGCCAGGATGCTTTCAGATATTTTTCCACCATTAAGGAAATGGGTTGCAACTCTGTTCATATAGGTGGCGGCGAGCCTCTTTTGAGCATCAAGGGGCTTGAAAAAGTGCTTGGAGCAGCTGCTAAAGCAATGGTTAAGGTTGAATATGTAGAGACAAATTCTTCATGGTTTAAAGATCATGATTCAGCTTGCAAAACCTTGGAAAGACTTAAAAAAGCCGGGCTCGATACTTTACTTGTTTCCATAAGCCCTTTTCACAGCGAGTTTACTCCCCTTTACAAGGTTGATGGTGTAATTAATGCCTGTAATAAAACCGGTGTAAGAGTTTTTCCCTGGGTAAGCGATTTTTATGAAGATATTGCCCGCTTTGATAAAACCCAGACGGTTAGTATTGAAGATCTTACCGGATTATTTGGTGAAAGCTATCCTGAATCAGTGGTAAAAAGATACTGGATACAACCAAACGGAAGAGCTGTTAATTTCCTGAAAAATGTTTATAAAATGCAGTCTGCGGTTGATTTGAGTTCAGATCGCACCGGTTGTAGCGAGTTGCTGCAGACCTCTCACTTTCATATTGATTTATATGGTAATTATATTCCGGGATTGTGCAGCGGTTTTTCTATTAGAGTCAGCGATCTTGGTAAGGTGCTTGATAACAAAAAATATCCGCTTTTAAATACGCTTTATCGCTACGGTCCCGGCGGTCTGGTAGATATGGCATGCGAAAAGGGGTATAGGCTGGAACATGAGTATCTGAACAAATGCCACCTGTGCCAGGATATCAGGCGATTTCTTTTGCGCGAAAGAGGCTATGACACAATTGAACTGCAACCCCGCGAATTCTACGCCTTTCTTTAGCAGTCTAAAATTTCTATCCGTCGTTTTTTCTTACAAATAAAAGCGCAAAGGCTCAAAATTTTAAGCCCAAAGAATGTTCCAAAGGGCAGTAATTGTCCATTTAGTAATATTAGCGAGTTTCAAGACATTTTTGTGTTTTTTTGTTATGTACTAAATTTGAGCATATCAAAGATTGCTTCGTCGCTACGCTCCTCGCAATGACAATTTGTGGCTGTCATTGCGAGCGAAGCGCCCGTGCTGAGCGGAGCCGAAGTAAAGCAATCTAAATGTCTTGAAACGGTTTCTACAAACAAATGGATAATTACTTTTCCAAAG
>JBNJGH010000024.1:0-38646 GCA_051747585.1 Candidatus Rifleibacteriota bacterium | reverse complement strand
CGAGCCCAGACCCATTCAAGATTGAGCCTGTCTTTCATGCGACCGTCATAAAAATTTATTCTTCTACCATCGAGTCCGAGATTTTCTACTGCAAAATTAAAATTTTGACCAACAGCATCAAAAGAAAGGGTGAAATTGCCATTGCTTCTGGTTCTGGTGAACTGAAACCTTAAAAAGTCCGGGTCTTTGGGCACGGAAACGCTGAAAATATGGGAAACGAATTTTACAGCGGGGTATTTTTTCAGCTTTAAATCTATATTTGAAAACTGGTAGGTTTTACCGGGGAAGCTTGTTAATTTTGCCATGAATTCGTCGGTAATAAGCTGATCAGGCGAAGGAATCAAAATAGAAAGGTTATCGACGGTAATATCGGTCAGGTAATTGTCTGCCAAAGCCCGGGCCTGTTCCTGCTGCTGCCAGGTAGTAAGATCTTTTTCGTCATTTCTGGGTTCTTCGGGCCTACTGAAATCCCATATTCCTCTGCCAAGTTCCTTTCTTTTGAGAGTTAAAACCGGGTTCTCGATATGAAGTTTCTGTAGAGTGATATTTCCCCAGAAAATACCCCAGAGTGAATAATTCATCGACACCCGTGGCACAGTCATAATAGTCGCGCCTGAGTCAAAATGGGGATTTAAAATTTGAACATTTTCAAGCTCTACACCATTAATTAGATTTCCTGATATGGTGCCAATGTTAAGATTAAACCGCCCCTGAGTCAGATTGGGAATAATACCCTGCTTAATATGGCCCTCGACAAGGTCTGCATTCAGCCTGAAGAAGTTAAAAATAAATATTCCGGCCAGAACAAAAAACACGAGAGCAATAACCACAAGAAGCTTGCGCACAATTCTTCTGATATTACGCCTTCTCGAGCTTCCTTTTCCGTGTTCCTGACGGCGCCGGTTAAGTTCGCGAGCTATTGTGTCGAGGCGTTGTGAGGTCTTTTTATCCATTATAAAGAAATTTTATCATAGCCCCACCCTTTTTTCACATTTTAAATAGGGCACAAAAAAAATTTAACCACCGAGCTCTCAGAGGTCACGGAGCTGACTTTTAAATCTTTATCAGCCGTGTATTGTCCTGCGGACAATAAGCCGGCGGGAAACCGCCCGGCTTTTCCAGCAGCATCAAGCCCTCATAAAAACACAAGTGTTTTTATGAGGGCTTGATGCTGCTGGAAACACTGGCTGAAAAAGATTTCTCTGTGTATCTCTGTGGGCTCTGTGGTTAATTAATATTAAAAAATTGATTGCCATTGTCGAAGCTGCATTATGGTTGATTTTTAAATTAAATTAGCGTAAATTAAGCCTCATGTTTGAAAAAGACCAGATTATTGGCAGACATTACAAAGTAATTTCCCAGCTCGGCGAAGGTGGCATGGGTCTTGTGTACAAGGCTCTCGATGTAAACCTTGGTCGCGAAGTTGCTATTAAGTTTCTTTTACCCGACATCGCCAAAGATGAAGATATCGTAAAAAGATTTTTAAATGAAGGCCGGGTAATGGCTACCATTAATCATCCGGCGGTTATTTCGGTTTATGCTTCAGACGTTGAAGAATCAAATGGTGTGCCTTTTCTGGTCATGGAATACGTCGATGGCAAAAGCCTCGACAAAATAAAAGATAGATTGCGCACCGATACCCCTGAGCTGTTAAAACACTTTATTCAGCTGATGAGCGGGATGAATTCATGCCATAACAAAGAAATCATTCATCGCGATCTCAAACCTGAAAACCTGCTGATAAACAAGCAGGGACAACTCAAAATTGTCGACTTCGGCATCGCCAAATCAGCAAGCAAGCATACCAAAACCGGCATGGCACTGGGAACCCCCCACTACATGTCACCGGAACAATGTCTGGGCAAGCAGGATATAACAGCAAAAACCGATGTATATGCTGCCGGAATAATGCTTTATGAAATTTTAACCGGATCTCTGCCATTTAAAATTGACGGCCATGTCGACGATCCGGCCCTTACTATTGCCCTTAAACATCTTAATGATCAGGCTGATTTCAGCGAATTCGACAAAGTTCCAATGGGTAATGATTTTCGACCGCTCATTGAAAGAATGATTGCCAAAAAACCTGAAGACAGGCCCGGAGTCCCTGAAATAATCAGAGAGCTAAATAAGATTTCTAAACTGCTTGATGATTCCGAAAAACCTACAGTTGCTCATGCCGCAGTTCAAAGTGGCGGCGAAAATATGATCGGTGAAATTTACCGTATTCAGGCAGAGCTTGGCTCAGGCGGAATGGGAAAAGTTTACAAAGCCCTCGACACAGCTTTAAACCGGTCAGTTGCCATAAAAGTTCTTCATGACAGCACGGCAAAAGATAAGTCGGTAGTTGATCGCTTTATTCAGGAAGGCCAGGTTCTGGCCACGGTGGGCCACCGTAATGTTATGGGCATTTATGCCTCGTCGATTGACAAAAGAACCGGGCGCCCATTCCTGGTAATGGAATATATTGAAGGGCGGTCTTTATCAAAACTTAAAGACGCTCTAAGAAAAGATAAATCGCAGATTGTGCCAATAATGCTTCAGCTGGCAGAAGGTCTTGACGCCTGTCATGAGCGCGGCATTATCCATAGAGACCTCAAGCCGGGCAATATAATTATAAACAATGCGGGCCTGGTAAAAATTCTTGATTTTGGAATTGCCAAAACCGAAGCCAATCTAACCAAAACCGGTATGACAGTCGGAACTCCAGAGTATATGTCACCCGAGCAATGTACCGGAAGCAAAAATCTTACAAGCAGCTCTGATATTTATTCTCTCGGTATTATTTTCTGGGAAATGCTTTTTGGCAAAGTACCATTTAAAGCTGACGCAAACACGAACCCTGAATTGTCAGTCGCACTCAAACACATTGAAGCAACGTTGCCAGTGCAGCAAGCCCTCCCTGACATGAGTCTGGTTAAAATTATTTCTCTGACCAGAAAAATGCTCGATAAAGACCCTTCAGCAAGGCCGGACACCGATTATATAATCGACTGTCTGGAAGAATATCTTGAAGAACATCAGCCCGAGGCCCTGCCCCGCAAAAGTTCAGCCAGACATTCTACAAAACGAAGTTCCGAGTCTGTTTCTAATTTTGTTCAATCAGCTGAACAGCAGCAGAATAAGTCAAACAAAAGCAAAATTCTGGCCGCTGTAATTATTATAATTCTTGTTGCAGGCGGTGTTTTTTATTACAGCTCGATCCGCAAAAAAGCTAAACCTAAAGTTAATTATGAAAAAACAATAAAAGCAAAAATAGATGCAAATGAGTTTGATGATGCACAGAAACTGATAGAAGAATATCGCCAGACTGAAGAAGGCAAAGCAAAAGCTTCTTTTTTACAAGTTTCTCTAAGCAATGCAATGATTGGAAAAGCTGACCAGCTGGCTTCTAAACTTGAATACAAAGAAGCCATCGACCTTTATGCCAAGGCAATAGTTCTTAACCCGGCAAACCCCAAAGCCGCCATGAATTTAACTAAACTGCAGCAGGACTTTGAAAAGGTTGCAGCAAAAAAAGCAAGAATTGAAGAACTCAAAACGAATGCAAACAGCTTGATCGCAGGCCTGGAACCCGGCTCGGGAACTGCGCTGCTAAGCGATAATATTGATGAACTCAAACAATTAGGTCTGGCTACTTTTGCCACTCAGCTCGTGGCACGATGGCAAACCAGATTTATAGCCAGCGGCAGCAGCTTTATCAATGATCAGCCCGAAAAGGCTTTACAATATTTTACCGAATTAAAGCAGAACTTTCCTGAACTTGAAGGAGTTGAAAGTTTAATAGAGCGGGCAAGAAACAAAAACGAAGAATTAAAAACAGAACTGGCTGATGCTCAGAAACTCGATTCGCTTAAGTCTGCCCTGAGTGCCGCAATAGACAATTATACCGGCGATCAGGAAATTGAATTTATTCTCAAGCAGATCAATAAGGTTGAAGAGCTGGGAGAAAAGAAACAGGCTGAAAATCTTAAACAGAAGCTTGCAGAAAAAATTAAAAATGAAGGCGAAAAGCTTATTGTTAATGAGCCTGGAAAAGCTCTTGCACTTTTTGAAAATGCCAAAAATACCTGGCCCGGGCTTGAGGGCCTCGAAACCAGCATGCAACTGGCAAGCGAAAGCCTTTCAACCCTTCGTTCCTCTGAAGAAATGAAAGCCGAACGTGACGAACTGGCTAATGAAATTTCAAAAGATATAGCCCAGATAGAGCCCCCCCAGGATATTGCCCCGATTCAGGCGAAATTAAAAGAATTAGCCAGATATGCAGATAGCAGCAAAAAAGTTCGCAGTTTAAGAAACACACTTTTTGAAAAATATTTTAATGCTGTTACTACCGAGCTTAAAAAGTCGCCGCAAACTGCAAAGCAAATCCTTGATTACTGCTATGAGATTAATCCTGAAGCTCCTGGCATCAAAGAAATTGCTAAAAATATAGAAAAAAAGATACAGGAAGAAGAAGCTCGAAGAAAAGCGGCAGAAGAAAAAGAAAGAGCCGAAAGACTCAAAGTTGCAAAAAATTCCATCTATACCGGAATAAAAAAAGACCCTATTCCTGAAGATATGGATAAAATTGCCGCCGAGATCAGCGCTTTATGGCGAGAATACCCCGATTCAGAAGCGCCTGAAAAACTTATGCAACATTTACAAGACAGAGTCAAAGAAGAAATTGAAGCCTCTGTCCCCGTAGATATAACTAAGGCCGAAAATACAATAGACACTGCAAAGGTGGTCTTTGCTCATGATCCTGATTTTCTAACTTATCTATCTGACAAAAAAGATCATATCGAGCAACAAAAGCAGGTTGAAGCAAGAAAAAGAGCTGCTGCGCCTTTAATTAACCAGATCGAAAGCTTTATTAAATCTCCCGACGAAAATAAATTAGGCAATATTAGAAAAGCCCTTGAAAAACTTGAAACCGAAGTCTCTAAAACTGAAGCAACAAAATATCGTCGCAAAGTCAGTAAAAATCTGACCGATTATTTCGAAAATTCATCAAACCCGGACCAGGCTTTTAAACGCCATAGAATGCTGGTTGCCCTCACTCCGGATTCCGCCGGCTCTACTCAAAGTGCCGTAAATAAACTTTCATCTGAAAAGGTTGAGTCGGCCATAAAACTTATCAGCAATTTTGAACCCAAAACCAATATTTCACCTGTTACTAACAAACTTGGCATTTTTAACACCTGGAACCAGACTGACAAGAAAACTCAGGCATTAAATGAGCTCAAAAATAATTACATAGAAAAAATTAACAGGCAAAATGACCCCAAAGTAGCTTATGGCTTACTTAAAACCCTGCAAAAAATTCCGGAATTCACAAACGACTCTGAATTAGTTAAATATGAAAACAGACTGCAAAAGCTTGTGGAACAAAATAAATCCGAACAGGTTACCGGAAACCTTCTTAATAACGCCGAAGAAATTATAGCTCAAAATCAGATCTATGAAAGAGCTGATGAACTTTTTGACACACAGGTTTTTCTTAAAGACAACGCTCCCGATAAAGTTGATGCTTTTAATGGCAAAATTGTGAATGCCCTGTTGAAAAACGGCAATCAACATCTTGCCAGCAAAGATTTCACCAGAGCAGAGCAGGCCGTAAGACTTGCCAAACAATTTTCGCCCGGCTCTGACGCTGCTCAAAGGCTTCAAGTTCAAATAGCCCAGGCGAAAAAAGCCGCAAGCACCCCGCAGGAATTCGTTGTGGGTCCGGGTCAGAAATACAAATCTATTAACCAGGCCATAAAAGCGGCTCCCAATGGTATGACCATAAAAATTAAACCGGGTAATTATAATGAAAAGGTTTATGTAAACAAACCTGTAATAATAGTCGGCGAATCAGTTTCAGCCTGCAGATTAAACTGCAATAATGGTCCGACAATTACTATAACCGCGAATGCGGTTGTAAAAAACCTTATGCTTTCTAATTCTTCAAAAAAATCCTTCCCGACAATTGCAATTTCTTCAGGCAATTCTGAAATCAGCGAATGCATGCTCAGCAACAGCACCCCGGCAACCAGGCCAAATTATACTGAAATTATCGCAGTTTCCGGTGGCTCACCTGTAATAAAATCCAATCAGCTCAATAAAAGTAAAGGCATGGGAATTACTGTAACCGGCGGTTCTCCGGTAATTTCCCACAACAATATTGAAGCATGCCAGATATACGGAATCTGGTTTAACGGCCGCTCAAAAGCTCAGGTCAGCGAAAATACCATAAAAAACAACGGGAAATCAGGAGTTGGTGTAAAGAATCATGCTTCACCGAGTTTCCGTTCAAATTTAATTGCAAATAACGGCGAGAATGGTATGCTTATTTATGCCAATGCTTCGGGCAATTACGAAGGTAACAGACTGAGCAACAATAATTACTCGGGAATCGAAGTCTGGGATGCCCAGCCTCAATCTATAAAAAACAATATTTTTGATAAAAATAACAGAGATGGTATTTATATAAGAGGCAACAAAGCTGTTGTAAAACTCGGAAAAAACCGTTTCACCAACACCAGAGGTGAAAATGTTCGCAATTCTGGTGGCAAGATTGTATCTATGTAACTAAGTTAATCAGGAGTGGTTATGAATTCGGCAAAAACAATAATATTTTTATTCCTGTTCTCTTTCTCACTTATTATTCCAGCCTTCTCTGCTCAACAGTCGTTTTCTCGTCTTTTCAGTTATGACCCGCATCCGTCAACTGCCGTATTTCCTGAGCAAATGCCTGTTAACAATACCCTTGCAGATATTGAAGTCCGCTTTTACGAAAATTGGAACAGCAAAACTTCACCCGAAACTATAAATCAAATTTATTTCGAAGTCAGCGCCCGGAAAAATGGTCGCAAGCTCGTAGCCAAAAATACTGAAAAAATTAATATTAATCCTGGTCTTCAAAAGGGAAGCAACTTAACCACTCTTAACCTTGAAAATCTTAAATTCCAGGCTGATTTATCTGAATTAAAGAAGACTAAATCCGGTGTTACAGATTTAACAATAAAATTTTCCGTTACCTATGATTCAGCAGATATGCAAAAAGCGGCACAAAATTTAGAAAACCAGTCAGCCGCTCCAGATTTATCTCTTTGCCGCAGATTTGCAAAAAAAGCAGACGTTCTGCCAGCCAAAAACATCAAAGGAAAAATCAGTCTTTATAAAAAAGCCCTGATGGTTGCCCCTCCTGCAAGCCACTCAAACCTGGCACGTCAGTTCAGAGCTGAAGTTAACCGTAAATTAAAAGCCCTTAACGCTCCTGCAGACGCGCAGTCTACAGTCGCGAAGCCACAACAACATACAAGCGTAAAAACATTCAGCCAGCCGGTTCAAACCTCGGTGTCAAAAAAACAGGATCCTTCTACTTCAAATTTAAACCCAAGGGCGGTCGAACTTTTTAAACAGGCAAAAACACTCCTGGCAAAGAACCAGGGTCCTGAAGGAAGACAAGCCCTGAGGCAGGCACTTGACCTGGAACCTGATTATTATGACGCTATTGTTTTACTTGGTGATAACGCCTTTGAAAACCGCAAATTCGTTCGAGCAAAAGAAGCATTTGATCAAGCATTAAAGCTCAATAACAAAGACGCTGATATTATGCTTAAATATTTTAAAGCCTGCTATTATAAAGGCGAAGGGGCAACTGCTATAGAACGGCTTCAGGGCATTCAAAGGAACAACCCGAATGACAGCGGTATTAATCTTGCCCTGGCAGAGTCTTATTTTCAGCTTGGTGATTTACCAAATGCCGAAGAGCTTTGCAATAAGGTTTTACAAAAGAATCCTTCAAATTATAAAGCCAAAAATCTGCTCGAAAGAATTAACCGTTTATTGCATTGATAAAAAAGCAGGCAGATAAGTTTAACATTAAAGTATTTTACAAAAATCTGCTTTTTGATACTTTATTAATAGCAATACGTTATGAGGTTTATTATGCCGGCTGATATAAAATTATTTTTGTTAAACACCTGGACAGTCCTGGCACAGATGTCGCCCTATCTCCTGTTGGGTTTTTTACTCTCGGGAATTCTATCGGTGTTTATCTCACCCTTATGGGTAGAAAAACACCTGGGTAAAGGTAAATTTTCATCTGTACTCAAAGCTACTCTTTTCGGCATCCCTCTACCTCTTTGTTCATGCGGTGTTATCCCGGTTGCCGCATCATTAAAAAAACATGGAGCAAGTAAATCTGCTACCACCTCATTTTTATTGTCTACACCGCAAACAGGAGTAGACTCAATACTGGCGACCTGGGGCCTTCTCGGAGGCTTCTTTGCAATTTTCAGACCGATTGCCGCACTTATTACGGGAATTTTAGGCGGTGTTCTTGTCTCTTTGTTCGATAAAGATTCAAGCGATTTTGATAGCGATTCGAGGAATGACAATAATTCACAAGAAGAAGAAGATAAAACGAAGACTGGTTTTGGTCAGAAAATATCTTCTGCTCTTAAATACGGTCTAGTTACCCTTCCGGGTGAAATTGCCCGTCCTCTTATTATAGGAATAATAATTGCCGGTATCATTTCATCTTTTGTGGCCAGCAACTTTCTAAACCAATATCTTACAAACTACTATCTGACCATGATCTTGATGCTTGTAATTGGTGTTCCACTTTATGTTTGCTCAACGTCCTCCATTCCTATTGCTTTAGGCTTTATTCATCTAGGTGTCAGCCCCGGAGCGGCACTTGTTTTTCTCATATCCGGCCCGGCTACAAACGCTGCGGCGATTTCAGTTGTTATAAATGTTCTTGGCAAAAAGTCAGCTATAATTTATCTTTTAACCGTAATTATTGGCTCACTGGCAAGTGGTATAGCCTTTGATTCGCTTAACCAGACTTTTTCAATCAATGTTATGGATCAGCTTAAACACGGAGCGCACGGACTTGGATGGTTTGGCCATCTGTCAGCTTTACTTATGGTAGTCATACTTTTATACAGCTGGTATAAGGCACGAACCTCTGAAGAACCCGGCTGCGGTTGCTCAAGCGATGACTCTACCTGCAAAACCAGCCTTGAAAACTCAAAGGGTAAGGTTTTTACCCTCGAAGTTAAAGGAATGACCTGTGGAAACTGTGTCAAAGCAGTTAAAAGAACACTTGAAGAAATACCGGGCGTCATAAAAGCCGATGTAAGTTTAAAAAATCAGCAGGCCAGCGTTACTGCAGAAATCGCGAACCCTTCTGTACTTCCGGAATCTGTTAACGAGCTTGGCTACAAAGGCCGCCTGCTTTAAACCCTCTCCTGATTTTTTTCCACAGTTGACGAATTCGCCTGTTCAAGGTAGAATCCGGTCATGAGACTTATGCACCGTACTTATTTTTTACTATTGATAAGCTTTTTTACAGCTGTCTGTTCCAGCCTCCTGGCAACAGATGACTTCCTCGATATAGACCGAACGATCAGAGTAGGTTTAAAATCTCTTGGAAGACACAAAACCTTTAAACTTGAACCGAGCAATGGCTATATTGAAATTTTCGACAACCAAAAAAAGCAGGCAGTTTTTTCGGGAAAAGCCTCTGTTATAACTGTTAAGGCACTTAAGAAAAATCTTTTCAAAATTACCATTGATGGTAAAAAGAACTTTTTAAATTTAAAAAACGAAATGCTTTTTTCGCCAGTAGGCCGATCACCAAATTATTTGAAAGCAAAGGTATATGGACGTAAAAACCGCAGCTACAGGGGTTCGATAGCAATTGAAGCTCAGGGTCGATACCTTTTTGCGATAAATCAAATCGATATGGAAAATTACTTGAAGTCTGTTGTTCCATCTGAGATTTATAATAGCGCACCTGATGCTTCTATGCAGGCACAGGCGGTTGCCGCACGCACCTATGCGGTAAGAAATATTGACCGACATCGCAAGCACAGTAATTATGACATTTGCGACACGGTTCACTGCCAGGCATATAAAGGCATGGTAAAAGAAATCAAAGCTGCAGCTAATGCAGTAAAAGAGACATACGGCAAAATTTTAACCTTTAACCATACACCTGCCAATACAGTTTATCATGCTAACTGCGGAGGCATTCTCATTTGCAGTACTGCTGCCTGGGGAGGCCGGAAGGTTCCTTATCTTGTTTCTCATCGTGACGGGGTTAAAGGCAAACCTTTGTTCTGCACTGTTGGAAAGCAGTTTAAAAGAAGAAAACTAAACAAAAATACGCTACAGAAACCGGTTAAAAATCTGGTGGTAAAATATTTTCCATCCCAAACCAGAAAAAAATATCACAGTAATTTTGGCCACAGAGTCGGAATGTGTCAGGATGGCTCTATTGGAATGGGAGCAATCGGTTATTCCTACCGAGAAATACTTGGCTTTTATTATCCGGGAACCCGCCTTGTAACCCTTAATTATGCAAGAGAAAAGATTCAAGAACCAGAACCACCCAAATTGCAGCAACCACCCGAAAGAATTGTTATTGCTATGAAACCCTCTGAAACAGAATCAACCGCAAATGCCGATAAAGATAGCAAAACCCCTCTAAACCCGACCCAACAACTCTTGTTAAAAACGTTGCGAAACAGCAGATCTAAAGATGCGAAATCTGTTTTGAATACATTGAAAGAAATTTCGCAAAAACAGTATGAAAAAAAAACTGATTTTAAAAAAGTTTTCTTTAATAACGCTCAGCCTAATATTTTAAAGTCCTCTTCCAGGAATTAACAAGGAGCTTGCCCCGGAATGATTCAGGAAATATGCCTTGAAAATTTTTTATTTATGACAAAAGCCGAGCTTTCGTTTTGCCGGGGTCTGAATGTTATTACCGGTGAAACCGGTGCAGGTAAAAGTGTTTTACTTGAAGCGGTAAGACTGCTGCTTGGCAAAAAGGCAAGAAGTCGCATAATAATGCCTCAGAAACGAAGTGCTAGAGTTCAGGCACAATTTTGTATCAGCGAACAACCTGAGCTGCAGAATTTTCTTGAATCCAGCGGATTTTTAAATGAAGATGCCCCGGAAATACTGACTATATCGCGAACATTCAGGCAAGACGCTCCCGGTAGAATTATGGTAAACGGCATGCTGACGACGGTTGGATTTTTAAAACAACTGGGTCCCCATCTTATGGAGATACACGGACAAAATGAGCACCAGACGTTACTACAGCCAGACACACAGAGAAAATATCTAGATCGAACCGGCAACGAGACTCATCTTACCAATCTCAATGAATTGAAAAAAGTCTTTAAAGAAAGACAAAAACTTCAACAGGAATTTCTCGAACTTGAGCAACGTCAGCAGCATTCTTCGCAGCGTGTTCAAGAACTGCAGGATTTGCTTCAAGAACTCGAAAAACTGGGCCTGAATGATGAAAATGAAGAGGAAGAACTTAAAGAAGAACTTAAAAAACTCAGCCATTCAGAGCAGATTCTTTCGATGTTACAAGCTGCCTCTATTGCCTTGAAAGGCGAAGACGAAATTTCCGGAGCTACTTCTTTATGTTATAAAGCAAGTGATTCACTTAGACAGATATCAGACTTTGGTCCTGAACTTGAAACTTTTTCTGGTCGTGCCAATAACCTTTATCATGAGCTTCAAGACCTTGAAACTGAACTAAGCTCTTTTGCAGAAACAACAGACCTTGACCCCGACAAACTCTATGATATTCAGGCACGCCTCTCTGAAATATCAAGACTATGCCGCAAGCATAACAGCAGCTTCAAAGATTTATTTGTTCTACGCAACAGGGCAAGCAATGAATTGTCAGATCTTTTTGAGCCTGACAATAAACGGCAAAAACTTCGAAGGCAACTTGATGAGATTAATTCAAAGTTTAACCGTTTATTAGAAGAAATAAGCAATAGCAGAAAAAAACTTGCCGCCCGGCTTGAAAAAGCTGTAAGTAAAGAGATGCATAATCTAGGCTTCAATGCTGCCAATTTTAAAGTCAAACTCCAGGAAATTACGGCTACCCAAAATGGTGCCGAGCAAATTGAGTTTATGGTTTCCTTAAACCCTGGTATGCCGGGTGGTCCGTTAAGAAAAATTGCCTCGGGCGGCGAATTATCCAGAGTTGCGCTTGCGATAAAAAAAGTTCTGGCAAAAAATGACGACTTACCTACCCTGCTATTTGACGAGATAGACGCCGGAATCGGTGGCAAAACAGCCGAGGCCGTAGCTGCCAGTTTAAGCTCATTAGCCGGTGAAAAGCAGGTGTTACTGGTTACTCATCTTCACCAGATTGCCAAAGAAGGCAAATACCATTTCAGTGTAATTAAAAAGATTGAAAATAACAGTACAATTGTAGAAATAGAGCTTCTACAAGAAGACAAGCGTATTAGTGAAATTGCCAGAATGCTTGGTCACACTGACTCTGAGGGAATAGCATTCGCCCGCAATCTTTTACAAAAATCTGCTTAATTAAAGGATTTACTTCTATGCAGAAAACCAGAAAACAATTATTGAAAGAAATCAGAATAAAAGCCCGAATTACCAATGTCGAGACAGAAGCCTTTTACAATTCTTTTGTAAAGGTTCTTGCCGAGCAGTTAAAAACCCGAAAAGAATTAAAAATTTCAGGTTTTGGTAAATTCAGCTTGATTGAAGCCAAAGCAAGAAATATTACCCTGCCAAACGGTAATTCAATCAAGGCACCTGAAAGAAATAAAATTAAATTTGCCCCTTTTAAAGAGCTTAAGCAATCTATTTAAAATTACTGTAAGGTATACCGCTTATACTTTTCTGATTTGAAGAAGAATGGACAATGAAGCTATTGCTTGCGGTGGTAACTTTCCAGTCGAATTTACCGGTAAATGGGTCTCTATATGCGCGCCGAAGAAATCTGTTGCCTTCTTCATCTTTTAAAAGGTCTTGCAAACTTTGCGGATAACTATTGTGGCATCTTTGGTATTTACCAACAGCTCGACGAAATTCACCAAGTATAAATCTCAGATTATCTTCTTTTTCACGGCGAACATTATTTTTAACACCAGGCAAAGCAACGGCAACAGCAATGCTTAAAGTAATAACCGAAATAGTAACAGTAAGTAAAGCTACGCCGTTTTTTTGTTTTAAAAGCGTTTTATTAATTATTTTACTCATCAGCCGGCTAAAACTCGGAATACTTTTTGCCATCGAGACCGGTTTTGTCTGAGCCGGATTTCACATCGTAAACATCTCCGGCCCCGTCTTCCGAAGGTATGGTTTTCCAGGTATCTTTGCTTTCGGTAAAAGGATCGGGTGGTATGCTGCGCAAATACCCCTGCTCAACCAGAGAGTCTAAGCTTTCAGGCCAATTTCCATAATCTTTGTAATAAGCATCGATGGTTTTGCGAAAAACATACAAATCTTTTTTCAAGGCAGTTTCTTTACCTCTTATAATTGTTTTACCATACATAGGTACTACTGTTACATATAAAATACCTATAATAGCCACAACAACGCTCATTTCTATCATGGTAAAACCAAATCGCTTTTTTAAATTCATATTCTAAGCTCTCATACCTCTATAAAATTCAAGAAAATTTTCGCCCGAATTTCGATCGAGCTCATTATTCATATACAATTTTTGCAGATGTTGTGCAAATACCTGGCTCCCCTCGCCTGCACTCATGATATTGGGCTCAAGCTGAGCTACCTTGCCCTTCTGAATTATACTTGCAGCAGTTTGATTCATCACCAGGACTTCCTGGACAGGAACAACTTTTTGCCCGGCCGGATCAGTTATAAGGGTTTGCGAGCAAAGACCCAGAAGATTTTCTGCAAGTACCTGACAAACATAATTTCTATCTGATTCGGGAAAAGAAAAAATAAATTTCTCCAGTGTGTTTGCTATTCCAAGAGTCTGCATTGATAAAATAACAAAATGCCCGCCGGCAACATATTCTAAAACGCTTCTAAAAGGTATATCTCTTTTAAGATCACCTATTACCAGTATATCTACATCCATTCGTTTGGCAAAATTTATGCCCTGTTCAATTCTATAAATATCTTTGCGAAACTGCCGTTGCGAAATTCTGCAACCCTTGGGTTTGAAATTAAATTCGATCGGGTCTTCTATAACCAGAATATGTTTTTTATCAGTCTGATTGACCTGCTCGATTATCGAAGCCAGAGTTGTCGAAATGCCTGACCGTGCAGGCCCAGCCAGAATAAAAATTCCCCTTCTCGAATTTGTAGCAGGTACAAGTGCATCAGGAAAATTTATTTCCTTAAGTTTTGGAATATCGCCACTTATAATTTTTATAATAGCGATTGGTTTTTGTTGAGAATGAAACAGAGTCATTCTAAAGTTGCAGGGCGGCTGACCAAAAAAGTTGGCTTCAAAAGAGCTTAATCTGGCAAACTTTTTTTGATCTTCTGCACTGAGAAATTCTTCGATTAAACTCTTCATGTCATCTTCCTGCAGAACAGGAGAGCTGATTTTTCGCAAAAACTTGCTTCTTCTCATTAAAGGCTTGGAACCGATTTTAAGATGGAGCTCAGTACCGCCGGCGTTTTTTACATCTTCAATTAATTTTCTAGTATCCATTCAAACTGCTCCCATCAACTTTTTCCAACAAATCTGTTTTTATCGATTGCGAATTCTCTGGCGATTTTGGGATTAATAACCCCTTTTCGTGCAAGGCTCGAAAGCTGTGAATCAAAGGTTCTCATTCCGGCAATTTCGCCCTGGCTCTGCAAGGCTCTAAACATACTCATATTGTTATTTCGAATCAAACCTTTCAACTGGGGAGTATTGATCATTATATCAAAGATTGCTTCCACTCCCTTCATATGTTCAACCGGAACAAGCCTTTGGCTGATAATCATTTTGAGCTGGGAAGCCAGCTTAGTTCTTAAAGCTTCACGCTCCTGGGGCTCTCGCGAATTAATTATTCTATCAATAATCTGCTGACAATCCCCTCCCTCGGTTGAACCAATTACCAGACAACCTGACTCACAAAGAGTCAAGGCCTGATCCATTGCATCCGGGTAGTTTATTGAATCAGAAACTACTACATCCGGATCAACTCGATAGGCTTCACACAATCCGCTGTAAAAGTTGGTTATATCAACCGGAATACTTCGCTGAATAAATGCAGATTTATCATCTTTAAATACAAATTCAACCGGATTTTCGATGGTAAAAATACTTTTCTCGAAATGTTTGTTAATAAAATTTAAAATTGCTGCTATAGTTGAGGTTTTGCCTTCTCCGGAGGGGCTGGCAACCAGGATAAGTCCGTTTGCCTGAGAAATAACTTTTCTTATTCCTTCAGTAAAACCCAGATGCTCGAGTTCATAAAATTTTTCGGCCAGAATTCGCATTTCAATAGCAAATTTTCCCTTATCGAGAAATACAGAAAACCTTACCCGGCCTACCCCCTCAACATCTACTGCATAGGTAACCTGTCGCTGTCGCCCAAGTATTTCTCGAGCCTTGGGCGAACTGGTCTCAAGAATAAATTTCTTTACCTGTTCTTCACTAAAAATAAAATCATCCAGTCGATTTAACAATCCGTTAACCCGATAAAAAACAGGCTGCCCTGGGAACACATGAATGTCAGAACCATTCTTGGTCGTTACTTCCTGACACAGCTTAACTAAATCCGACATACAGACCTCGCAATTTTATGTTTAACGGCGTATCGACACAATGCCATGATTATTTCACCAATCCAATCTAAATTCTTTGTAGCAGCTCAATAACGTTTTTAAGCACTTTACTGTCTGATGGCAGCCTTTTTCGCAAAGATTCGAGAATTGTTTTGGCCTGCTCGTTTTTTCCGGTTGCATAGTAGCATAAAGCCAGATGATAAGAAGAAGACAAGTCTCTCGGGTTTATTTCGAGAGCTGCTTTCAAAGCATTAATCGCCTTTTTGTAAGCCTTTGTATGGAAATAAGCCAGCCCCAGTGCGCCAAAGACTCTGATTTTATTTCTTTTATCGCTCTCTGCAATCTTCTCTGTTACTTTTTCGTAACAGTCAATAAGCTTCTGCCATTCTTTTTTTCTAAATAAAATCTGCCCGAGCAACAAAGAAGAAGAAAAATTATCAGAAAATCTTCTTATATTATTGTTCAACTGCTCGATTGCCTTTTTAACATCTCCAAGATTATAGTATGAACTTGCAAGATAATAAGCAGCATCTGAATTCTCGGGTTGATTATCTACTATTTTCTTGAAGAGCCTGGCTGCTTTGCTGTAATTTCCTGAATCATGCAGTTCCATTGCCTGCTCCAGTTGCCGCTCATAGTTCTTTTCTTCGTCGGGCTCATCAAACGCAGTAACAACACCCTGCATATCTTTTTTAACCTCAGGTTCGAGTGCTGCGATTAGAGACCGAGAATAATTATCGGGGTCGGTAGCGAAAGCCCCTACTTCACCAGTAATACCTGACCATACCAGAAGATCTTGATTACGTTTTTTAGCAGTAAGGAAAGAAACAATCTCATCAAACACAGTCAGATCACCGTTTATAAGTAAAGCCTGGTAATATTGAGCAAACACCTCTGTTCTGACCGCTCCCAGGAATCTCTTAACCTTTTTTAATTCCTCTCGTGCGCCAAGATGCCCAAGTGAAGCAATTAACCAGGGCAATTCATCTTCGGGTTCGAGCTTGATTCGGTCAAAAATCATGGGGACTGCCGTTTTTAAGCTTCTTGAATTGATGAATTTAAGAATACTTTCAACTACTGCCGAACTATCTTCATTTTCAAAAAGCTCCAGAATTCTATCTGCAGGGAAATCATTCACCCGAACAGCACATTCAACCGCCTGCCTTCTCACCCATTGGTTTTTATCTTCAAGCAATGGAATAATTTCATTGATTCCGATATTTTCATCCAGGGCTAAGGCTGCTTTTAGAGCCATTTTTCTAACCCCGAAATTTTCATCCTGTAATAGTTGGTGTATCCTTTCGACCCGGTTTTCCGAATCGATGTTCATAAGCACATAGGCTGCTGATCGCCTGGTTGAAGCGTCTCTGCTGTTAAGCATCGCTTCTATTTCTTTCTCGATGGCTTCTCTGTCGGCCTGAGCCAAAGCGATACAGACATTGGCACGCACCCTGTTATTCTCGTGTCCATAGAATTTTTTAAGCTTGCGTTTCATTTCCAGGGCTGGAATCTTAAGTCGCGAAATAGCCTCAACAGAATTTGCCTGAATTCTCGGATCAAAAGAAGTAAGACCACTTTCAAATGTTTTGAGCAACTTTCCTTCATCAAAAGCCGAAAGCGAAGAAATTATTATCGCCTTTAACCTTGAATCTCTGGCAACTTCGAATTGCCCGACCAGAGAAGGTATTGCTTCAGGGTCTTTGAGGCTGGCCAATATTTCAAGAACATTTATAACAATCCATTCATCCGGATCGTTCAACAATCCGCACAGGCTCTGAACTACATCGCGGCCGCCCATTTTATAAAGGGCACGGGCAGCATAATATCTTACCATTCGATCTTCATCGTGAAGCAATTCAATCAAAGGTTTGGTAGCCATAGGATCGCCGATTTCCCCTAACACCCTTACTATTTCATCTTTATACAGGGCATCAGGATCTTCTAAACGCTCCAGCAGTTTTGGCACCGGCGTACTGTTTTTGTATAATCCCAGGGCTGTAATGGGTTCAATATAATCAGGAAAATTTTCAAAGGCCTTTATTAAAATATTTAAAGACCCATTGTCACCAATTTTTCCCAGACTTATCAAAGCTTCGAGCTTCACTTCATCTGAGCAACTTTCTTGCTGTAGTTTTTCCAGAAAACGGCTTGCCGGCTCAAGTATTTTTTTGACCGCTTTTACATATCTGAAGGATTCAATTTCATTAAATTCTGCCATTATTCAACTATCTCCTTCAAAAGCGTAGATACCAGCTTGCCATCAACCCGCTCATCTTTAAGCATTTCTGTCAATGAATCACGCAGAGTTTTACAGCCGTCTTTTCGGGCAAGCATCAAAGCCGACTTTAACTGGTTAGTTTTCTTTTCCCTTATAAGGTTGCGCATTGCCGAATTAATAATCATTAATTCGTAGGCCATCACTCTTTCTTTTTTATGGATGCTGGGTAAAAGTATCTGCGAAATCATTCCGATAAGAGACATTGAAAGTTGCGTTCTAATTTCTTCGTGTCTGTGACCGGGAAAAACATTAATAATTCTATCTATGGTTTGGACAGCACCCACAGTATGTAGCGTCGAAAACACGAGATGCCCTGTTTCAGCAGCGGTTAAGACCATCTCAATTGTATTGGTATCACGCATTTCGCCAACAAGAATAACATCGGGGTCTTCGCGTAAAGCATTCATTAAAGCGCTGTTATAGCCATTTGCCGTAATACCTATTTCTCTCTGAGTAAAAATAGATTTTTTAGGTTTGTGAACAAATTCAATCGGGTCCTCAATAGTTATTATATGCCTGGCTGAAATACGGTTAATTTCATTGACTATAGCGGCAAGAGTATGGGTTTTACCTGAATTTGCAGGGCCGGTAACAAGAAACAACCCCCTTGGTTTACCTGCAATATCTTTTAAAAGAACCGGCAGACTAAGACTGTCAATAGAAGGTGGATGCAGGGGTATAAACCTGAATGAGCCCGAAAGGCAACCTCTTTGTCTGAAAATGCTGGTTCTGATACGCCAGCGATTTTTATATCTGGTCATGAAGTTTGTTTCAAAGGCAGCTCGCAAATCATTCTGCGATTTAACGTCCATCAAAGGCAGAAAAAGATTCGGCATTTCCTGATATGCCAGTGGTTCTTCGGGCAATACAAGAATACGCCCCCCCACCCTTATCATCGGCGGGCTTCCTGCTTTTAGATGCAGATCAGAGGCATTTCTTGCAAGTGCGATTTTGAAGTATTTATGAATTCTCAGCATTAAATCATTCCTCAGCTTGGCGGCTCGAGCAGTATTTTTTTAAGGGCATTCAAATTTGGTGCAACTGCAAAAGCTTCTTCTTTTTTTATAATTTTTTCTTTTACCAGCTTGGCCAACGAAAGTTCCATTGTTGTCATGCCATATTCGGTACCCGTTTCCAGGTATGAGGGCAGCATGTGAATTTTACCGTCTGCAATCAAAGACCGTATGGCAGAAGTATTTAAAAGCAATTCAAAAGCAGCTACCCGGCCGCCATCTATTTTTTGCACCAGGCTCTGGGAAATAACCCCTCTAAGCACCATTGAAAGCTGCAAAAGGATCTGATGATGTCGTGATTCGGGAAAAACATTAACAATGCGCTCAGCGGTAGAAACCGCAGAACTGGTATGCAAAGTTGCCAGCACCAGTTTGCCGGTCTCGGCGGCATTAAGAGTGAGAGCAATTGTTTCAGGCTCTCTCATTTCTCCCACGACAATGATATCAGGGTCCTGGCGCAATACCGTCAGCAACCCTTCATAAAATCCCAGACAATCTACTCCGACCTGTCTTTGATTGAAGAAGCTTTTAACATCATCAAACTGATATTCAATAGGATCTTCGATGGTTACAATATGACGCGCGGCAGTATGATTAACATAGTTCAAAAAACTTGCCAGGGTAGAGGTTTTACCTGCTCCAGTCGGACCTGTTAAAAGAATCAGGCCATTGGGTTGTTCTATTAATTTTCGAGCAGCCTGAGGCAAACCAATTTCATCGAAATCCATAACTCTGTATGGTATTACCCTGAAAACTGCACCATAGCCGTTAAGATCCATATATAGATTTACTCTGAAGCGGCACACACCCTCAAGTGTATGGGCAAAATCGAGCTCATGTTTCTGTAAAAACAGTTCCTGCTGTTCCGGTGTCAAAAGAGTTTCTATAATATCTTTAAAATCTCTTTTATTGAAACGGAACCCCTCGAGATGACGAATATGACCATCAACTCTTATTGCCGGAACCCTGCCCGCTTTTAAATGTAAATCTGATCCCTTCTCGTCAAAAGTTAGTTTAAGTAATTTATAAAGGCTTTTATCGTCTGGCATGTTTTGAATTATACCCTATTCTTGTTTACAGTTACAACGATTTATAACCATACGACCAGTAGTTTTCCATTTAATTTTTAACGGCTGTTTCAAGCCATTTAGATTGCTTTGCTTCGACTCCGCTCAGCACAGGCACTTCGACTAACGCTCAATGAGCAATATATAATGACAGCCGCAAATTGTCATTGCGAGGTGCATAGCAACAAAGCAATCTTTTTAATCAGGTTTTATCGCAAAAATTACGTTTAAAAAAAAATCGCAATCTGCTAGTATCAAAGGAAAGTTACTATATAAAAGATTGAGGAAATAAATGAAAGCTGTTCTAGATAGTCTACAACCATTGCTAGCCCATTTAATTAACAATTTTTTAAACGGTGATTATCAACAAAGAAGAGAGTCAGCCATCGCTCTTTCAAAATTTAAGGGTGAATGCGCTACAGACTTTTTATTACAAACTTACGAGAGCGACAACATCCAGGATTTTATGGCGCTTGCTCTCGGAAACATTGACAGTTCAAAAGCGGTCAAACTTTTGATCAACGCACTCAATGACTCTCAGCAGGAAGTTAGATTTAATGCCGCCCAAGCCCTGGGAATGATGGAAAATCCTGAAGCTTTCAATATTTTGATGGAAGCTCTCAACAGCTATGCAGAGACCGGCTTGAATCCATCCGAAGAAGATATAACCGAATCTGACGAGCCAACTACTCAATTATTTTTCGAAGAAGAAGCTATAATTTCTGCCATTCTTGCCCTGGGAAAACTAATGAACTGGCAGTCAGCTTCGCTGCTCAAAAAGATTCTGGCCCAGGAAAAAAGCCCGCGAATTAGAGCTTCGATTATTATGTCTTTGGGCATGATGTCGAATGAACGACTTATGCCCGTTTTTCAATCTGCTCTCCGTGACGATGACCCAAGGGTACGTGCCAACGCAATCGAAGCAATCGAAAGCCTTAAATCCGGCTCGATTGTCGGCATAATTCAGCCCTACCTTGATGATCCAAGTAACAGGGTAAAAGCTAATGTGGCCAAAGCTATCTGGAAATATGGTGATTATGACGTTTCAGACACACTCAAGCAGATGCTGAAACATTCTGATAAATGGTACAGAGCTTCAGCGGCATACGCCATTGGTGAAATCAAAGATTCCAAATTCATCAGGCAGCTTTCCAGGTGTTTAAAAGACGAAGATCCTGATGTAAGAAGAAATGCAGCAAATGCACTGAGAAAGATAGAATATCCTGACGCTTTTCCGCATTTAAAACCAATGTTAAGCGATCCGAATTTTGATGTAAGGGTTCAGGCCAGCCTTGCTTTAGCGAGATGTGCACCGGATAAAGCCGGTGAACTTCTGATTGAAAGGCTTCAAATAGAAGAAAACTTCATTGTTCAGGCCACAATTATCTCCTGTATTGGCCAAATCGGCAATGCAGATATGGTCGACAAGATTACAAAGTTTCTTGAAAGCGAAGACCCCAGAGTGGTTTCCAATACTATCGAAGCTCTTAAACTTCTTTCAGGAAAGCCCGGAAAAGACTTTATCGTAACCCTCAAACAATTACTCAAACACGAAGACAACAGGGTTAAGAGCACTGCAATAAAAACACTCTGGGTATGTGGCGAATATGAAGTTCTCGACAATCTCAAAGAACTTTTTGCCAGCAACGATGAAGCTTTGATTAAATCGGCAACCTTTGTGCTCGGTGAAATCGGTAGTGAAATAAGTAAATCAAAAGAACTTCTTCCCGCAGTAAATAATCTTATTTCTCAGCTTATCGAGAATCCCGAAAAAATTGCAGCTTCGATCAATGCAAGCTTTAAAGAAACACAACAGACAAAAGAAAAATTGGCCCAGCCAACCGGAGAAGAGACCACAGCAAGTCCTGAATCTGAGGCTGAAGCAAAAGAAGAAGAGCCCAAGCCCGAAACTAAAGCTCCTGAAACGGAAAAACCGGCACCTCCAGAAAAAAAAGAGAAACTACAACCTGAACCGCAACAGGCTGCACCCGCTCCGGTAGAAAAAATTACCAGACCGCTTATGCCTGAACAGTCTTATAGCGATGAAATCGAAATGGCTAACAGTTTTGTTGCCGCCAAAAATTTTGAAATGGCCGAGAAAATTTTCAAAAAAATTCTCAGTTCCAAAAAAGATCACTTAAAAGCAATTCTCGGACTTGGCAATATTCATTTTATGCAAAAAAATTATTCTGAAGCTGCCGGATATTACACTTCTGCTTTAGAAATCAACCCAAATCTGGTTAAAGCCCATTATAATCTGGGTTCAATTTATTATTATGTAAGAAAATACCAGCAAGCTGCCAAACATTTGGTAAAAGCTCTTAATATTTATCCAAAGATTCTTGGCGCTTACATGCTTCTGGCACAAATTTACCAGATTGCGGGCAAAACAAACGAAAGCATAAAGCTGTTATCGAAAGCCGCATCTTTATCGCCAAGAAATCCGATTATTTATCAAAAGCTTGCCACCCAACATATCAAAAACAGCGATTTCAATAACGCCATAAAAACATTGCAAACCGCAATTGAACTTTCACCTGTAGATGTTGAATCTAACTTGCTGCTGGCTTACTGCTTCAATTTGATTGGCGACGACCAGAGAGCATTCAGTGCAATGGATCTTACCTTACAGGCCTGCGCCCAGTCTGCTCAACCGGAGTTGGCCACCCGCCAGCTTTTAAGAAGCTACATCTACCTTAATTCAATTATTGAAGAACAAAAACCAATTCAATCAGGAGCAACTTATGAGTCTTGAAAAATCTCCAAAACGCTGGAATTATAAAGTACTCGATCTTCAGCCATACAAAGGCCCCGATTTTATCGATCGTCTCGGTCAGGTTCTTGACGAAGCCGGGCGCAACGGTTGGGAACTGGCTTACATGAGCGAAGATTATATGATTATGAAACAACTTTTCATTGTCAAAGACTAAAAAGTTTATACCTTATTTTGACCAGGTCCTGCACAAAACTCATTCTTGACACACCAGTTCAAGACCTGAAGGGTATCGGCCCCAAAAAAGCTCAGGCGCTTAAACAGGCCGGTTTTTTTTCTCTGCTCGATCTTTTGCGGATTTCCCCCATTCGCTACCAGGACCGCAGCCAGATAGTCCCTCTGTGTAGACTTCTCCCCGACAATACGGCTCAGGGGCTTTTCAAGGCAAAACTTAAAGCTCTTAAATCTTTTAGAATTCGTCGGGGTCTGGCAATTATAAATGCCACTTTTTATGACTCAAGCACAGAAGTAAAAGCAAGATGGTTTAACAAAACCTACTTAACCCGCCAGCTTAAAGTCGAAAATGAATACTGGCTTTTTGGCCCGGCAGTCGAAATGAAGGGCCAGCCTGTTTTGAGTAATCCCGAAATTGAGCCTGTAAAAGATGAAGAGCTGCAACAGCAGAATCTTACCCCGGTATATCCCTCAAAAAGTGCCTTGTCGCAGGCAAAAATTTCACCTCTTGCTCTTAGAAAACTTATCACCCGCATTCTGGCAGAAATTGACTGGCCCGGCTCTTTTCCTGTTTTTTCAGCTGATTCACCTTTTCCGGCTATTGCAAATGCTTTTAAAAATCTTCACTTTCCTGCTGAAGAAAAACAAGCCAAAAAAGCCGAGTTTACCATGGCATTTTTTGATCAGGTTCTGTTTCAGATAGGTGTTCTACAACGAAGAAAACATCTTACCGGAACCCTAAGCCTGCCGGATAAAAATAAAACCGATAAAAACAACCTCGACTACGAACTGCCCTTCAATCTTACCAACTCACAAATTAAAACAATAAATGAAATCCTTGGCGATATAGAGTCAGCAAGGCACCCAATGAACAGACTGCTTCAAGGAGACGTGGGATGCGGAAAAACTCTGGTTGCTTTTATTACAATGCTCGAACACTTCAAAAAACATGGCCATCAAACTCAAATTGCGTTTATGGCACCCACCGAAGTGCTCGCTAGACAGCAACTAGCCACTTTTAAAAATTTCTTTACTGAATTTGCCAACAAAACCGCCATTTTAACCGGTAGCCAGAAAACAGCTGAAAGAAATGAAATAAATCGTCAAATTAAAGAAGGCGAGCTTAATTTTATTTTTGGCACCCATGCCCTTTTTCAGGATAAGGTTGTTTTTAAAAATCTTTCATACTGCATCGTTGACGAGCAACAAAGATTCGGTGTAAACCACCGGCGCAGCTTTTATCGCAAAGGCTTCAATCCGCATCAGTTACTGCTGTCGGCGACTCCTATACCCAGAACTCTTTCTTTAACTATTTTCGGCGACATGGAAACCAGCATTATCGACGAGCTCCCACCTGGCCGAAAACCGGTAGAAACTTCAATTATTTCTGATCTGGCCAAGACCCGAAATAAAATTGACCAAACACTTGCCGACCATAATAAAGTTTATCTTGTTTGTCCTTTAATTGAATTTTCCGAAAAATTTGAACGGACCTCTGTTCAGGAAGCTTTTGAACTTATCAGCCAGATGTTTCCCGAAGCGAATATAAAGACCCTTACCGGCCAACAGAACTGGCAGGAAAAAGAACTGATTATGAAAACTTTCAAAGAGGGGCAAATTGATATTCTTATATCGACTACAGTTATTGAAGTTGGCGTTGATCATCCTGATGCAACCTTAATGATCATAGAAAATGCTCATGGCTTCGGTCTTTCTCAGCTTCACCAATTGCGAGGTAGAGTCGGCAGAAGCGAAAAAGATTCTGAATGTATACTTGTTTCACACATGGCTGAATCTTCAAATCGGCTTAAAATTCTCTGCCAGTGCCATGATGGCTTTGAACTTGCTATGTATGACCTTAAGTTGCGCGGCCCCGGTGATCTGGTCGGCACACGCCAGAGTGGGCTTTCGCATCCATGTTTTTCCCACAAAATAACGGCCGGAATGATCGAAAACGCAAGAAAAAGGGCTTTTGAAATACTGACCATCGAGAAACCTTCTACCCGAGACTGGTTCAAGGAAAAAATGATCGCAAGTTTCGGTGACACTTATAAAACCTTTATGGAAGGCGGGTAAAAATGCGCATAATTACTGGCACAGCCAAAGGAAGAAAACTGAAAATGCCCAAAGGCGGAAAAACCCGCCCTGCAATGGATAAAGTAAAAGGTTCTACTTTTAACATCATTGCTCGACTTGTCCCCGATTCCAGATTTCTTGATCTCTTTGCCGGCTCGGGCAACCTTGGCATAGAAGCGCTCAGTAGAGGTGCCAGTCATGCAGTTTTTGTCGATGCCTCCCGGGAATGCACCAGAACTATAAAAGAAAATTTACAATTAACCCGGCTTGAAAAAAATGCTTCGGTTTTTACGATGGATTGCCTGAAATTTTTGAAAAAGAAGCAGTTTGCCGAGCCCTTTGATGTAGTTTTTATCGATCCCCCCTATTTGAAAGGCCTGCTGGAACCTTTGTTAGATTATATTCACCAGTATCCCTGTTTTAACCGGCAAACCCTTTTTATTATTGAGCGGCAAAAGAAAGATGAAATTAATCTGGAAAATAGATCAGAATACATTCAAACTGATGAACGCAACTTTGGTGACACAGTTTTAACTTTTTTCAAGATAGCTTAAGCCAAAATATTTGCAAAAAAAAATGCCCCGCAAATCGCGGGGCATTTTTATTTTATTTAATCCAGGGTTAGTTTCCGGAAGACGCTTTCAAATTCTGATAGTCGTTGTATGCCTGGCGATAGGTAGCCAATGCTTCTTTTACTTCTCCAGGATCTGCGCCACCACTGTTAGTTACCAGACTTGTATATTTCTGGTAAGCGGCAATATATCTGTCATGAGCCGCTTTGAGCGAATCATTGGCATTTGGCACGGAAGTATCAGTAATTTCGTCATCGCCGCTGGTCGGGCTCTGAGCAGGAATTGAAACACTGGGTGCTTCATCTGATATAGCGACTTCTTCACCATCACCTCCAATGGTAATGGTATCATCGTCGCCGATGCTCACCGGTTCCGCGGCATCACCCTCAGGAACTACATCAGACATTTCATAGTCACCTGGTGTAACAAATATTTCATCTGATTCAGGTAAAACTTCGTCGCTTTCTCCGGGTGCAGAAGCATTCTTTTTAGCTTTGTAGCGTTTGTAGAGGAAATATCCCACAGCTGCCGCACCGATAATTAAGAGTGCCGGCACAAAAAGAGGGCTGGCAAATATACCGGCAAAGAAACCACCGACCGCACCTACTGCTGAGGCAATTGCACCGCCGACTGCGGTTACCGCGCCAACAAGGCCACCTGCAACAGCAGCAACACCACCGGCTATTGCGGTACCAATACCGGCAATACCTCCGGCTGCGCCTATAGCACCACCGATTGCAGGAGCTGCAAGTGCGATACCTGCTCCGGCTGCTGCACCAACTCCGGCGCCAACCAGAACGCTTTTCTTGTCAAGAGCTTGAGCCGGTGCTGGAGTAAAGATCGCGTAGTCAACCAGCATCAGCAATGAAAGCATTATGCAGAGCGGAATTCTAATTTTGCTTCGCCTGATATTCATAAGGAACCCCCTGTTTAATCTTCAGATAGTGTGTACCTGTGGATTTACTATTAAGTTTACTGATGGCAGGCAAAAGCGTCAAGTCAGCCCTGAATTATTTTTTCCTTAAATCCTAATGAATTTATAGTTTATTCTAAAAAAGAAAATATAAAGAAAGGTTTCCAATAAAATACAACACAATTATAAATGCACTCTCCCAGCCTATATTAGCAATTCCTTTAGGCTGTCTGTATAATAAACCCATTATCAATATGCTCACCATGAACATAGTTAAAGCTATAATAAATGATTGAGCATTTGTTATATTATGTAAAATGCTGCCCTTTTGATAAGCGATGTCTGAAAAAGCAACAAAAAGCACATCAAAACAGTTGCCCCCGATAATGTTGCCAACGGCTAAAGTCAAAGCCCCCTGCCGGACGGCAGCTAATGAAACAATCAGTTCCGGGAATGAGGTTGCCACAGCAGTAAATAATGTTCCTACAAAACTCTCACTCAATGCTGTTTTATTGGCAATAGTAATTCCTGACAACCCTATTGCATAGCCTGAACCGCCAACAAGGATAGACAACAGGGTAAATTTAACAATCAAAGTGCTTAATTTCGTTTTTTTGATATTGTCTTTATCCGGGATGTCTTTCACTGTCGAAATAGTGAGTTTAGGCTCCCACATCGGCTTTTCTTTAGCCCGCGCAATCATCTTCGAGCCACACAGATAAACCATTATTATAATAAAAGATAAAGGATGAATGTTAAACCACGTAATATTCGGACTGGCAATACCTAGAATAACAAGGGTTAACAATCCAATAAGCAATATTCCCTGCATTAAATTAGCCAAAGATACAGAGGCATGTTCCAGATTGACTTTAAAGTATGAAATATCCGCAATAGAAAGAAAGGCCGTTTGCGCAGCAATGCCGCCTATTGCATTGCTTATAGCTAATTGTGGATGATTATTATATGCTGCAACAATTGAGGTGATAATACCTGCTATTGAGGTCACTCCACCCAGGAGAACAGCACCTACAAGAGCCTCTCCCAAGCCGGTTTTATCCGCAAGTTTGTCGGCATACCTGGTTAATGAAGTTCCGGCAAAAATGACAACCAGAGTGGCAATAAAAAATATTAAAATCGCTAAAGATAGACTCATTGCTTTACTTTTTGTATTTTACATTTAGTTCTCAATACTATTCCTGACATAAAACATTTCTTCATTTTTTAATATAATATCAGAATTAACCGTTACTATCCCGCCAGAATTTGAATTCAAAAGTTGTTTCTTTTCTTAGTTTCTATTCATAAATATAAAGTTTAAAAAAATGAGTGCGGTCTGAAAGGTTTTTAGCACCTTTTCAGACCGCACTCAGAATTCGTTAAAGTTTTTTTATTCTACTATTTTAATTAATTCAACCCTGCGGTTACGGGCGCGGCCATCTTCAACTTCATTGCTGGCAACTGGTGCCCATGGACCTAATCCGCGAGGTTTCAGCCTGTCTTTTGAGATTCCATATTCTGATGTCAGAAATTTTACAACTGCTTGAGCACGTTGTTTAGATAGTTCCATGTTGTGTTGCTCATTTCCAGTAGCATCTGTATGCCCCACAACCCCAAGCCTGAGTTCAGGTTTCCGCTCCAGAAGATTTGCAATTTTCTTCAAAACAGATTCTGATTTTTGTTTGATTGTTGCCTTATTTGTATCAAAGTGAATCCCATAAATGCTGACACTTCCTTTTTCATCAATATCTTTTTCCATTTTCTCTTCATCTATTTCAACATTTACCTTGCCGGTGGTCATGGGTTTTTCTTCAAGAATTTGAAGGGCAGTTACGGCCTGATTGTCAAAATCGGCCCAGGAGCTGATCCAGGTATGGGCAGAAACATAAACGTCTCCGTCTTCTTGTGGAAAACGGGCAAAAAAGTAGCTTTGATCTTTTCCCATACCCACATCTTTGCTATGATCGCCTTTGATATTTTCACGATCCCAATAAATTTCATTCGGAATCTCATCCATCCCTCCAAAACATTCATACACAATTTCGAAACCGGCTTTTTTTAATGCCATCTGGAAATTTCGCTGTATCTGCAATACAGACAAACCTTCAGGGTAAAAATACAAGATTCTGGTTACTTCACCTTCAGGCACAAACTCCTGAAGCTCGTCATCTTCTTTTCCAGGATAAAAGGTCAAACGATCATAATCAAAATGTTCATACCCGCGAATATGAGAACCTTCATAGCGGGAAATCATCGGGTGGTCTTTGCTTCCTTCAATATCTTCCTGAGCATAACAGGTTGTAAACCCCAGGAAAACGAAAGTCGTTAACAAAAAGTTGAAAATCAGTTTTTTTAACATAAGAACTCCTCCTTTTTGTTCTACCTAACATATTTTTCTCGTAGTTTCACCCCAGGTTTATTTTAATCTTTTAATTTATTTCTTTGATTTATTATTAAATATTTTTTTTTAATCTATGCACTTTTTTGATGATAGTAGCAATTGGAAATTGAAATCATATTAACAAGCGAAAATTGTTATAAGCCTTATAAGCCTTGTTTCGGGATCATTAACTGTTTCTTTTATATTCTATTCAGGTTGCTTTGCTCAGAAACTTGATGAAATTTACTTTCAGCCTGCCTGAAAATGAAAATCCTCTTGGTATAATGCACAAGTGGCAAAAAAAAATAATGGAGGCTTGTCCGCCATGCACAAGTTTTTTTCTGGTTAGGATTCATTTATGCAGGACTGCAAGAACTTTTCTTATTTGTTAATTCTTTCGATTTGAATCCGGTTGTCGCTTAAGTTTCTTCTGGCAATATATATTTCTCCTGAATCTCCAATGTTAGTTATGTTTATACCAAAAAGAGCAGGCGGCTGAATTTGAAGCAAACGTTCAAATTCACCGTTTTGTAATTTTGTTAAAAAGAATTTTGAATTGAATGTTCCTTCCCCGGTAACTTCAAGAAATATTATTTCCTCTGTGGGTGTTTTACCAATGGGTGAAAGCTGTACAATAGGGCCTTTGCTTTTATCATTGTATGCATAATTTTTATTACCCAGGGTAATCTTCCATTTTCCTGAAGAAACTTTACAGGTTGAAATAAGAGGAGAACCATCATTAATAAACTGTGCATCATCACTAATTTTTTTTGTTTGTCCTTTGGAGTTCAGCATATAAAGATTATTAATATCGTCTTTAATTATTAGCGCAGATGAATTGGCCGAAATTCCGTTTATTCTTCCGATGTTTTCTGATTTGCAACTGATTTGCGCAAGACCCTTTCCTGGCTGATTAAGATCTAAAATATAAATATGCGAACCAGAATACTGGCATAAATAGACTTTTTCATTAAAAACTGATAAGTCGGTAAAACTTGAATTTGTCGGATTGGCGAAATGTATTTTTTCCATTGTTCCGTCTAAAGAAGAAACTTTAATAATACAATTTTCTTTTGTAAGAATATAAATATGGCCGGAATAATAAGCCATTGATTTGAATCCGGCATCGAATTCGGCAATTTTTTGAACCGTCATAGAAGATGCCGAAACAATATTAATAGTTAAAGTCATCATAAGCATAACCAGAATAATGTTCTTCATATTATAATCCCATCTCAGTTATAGATTGAACAGGCGTTTGTTACAAAGCCTGAGCTGAAAAATTCATCTGCATCATATTCACGATAAAGGTTGCTGCCAAGGTCATTATAGCCATGAGCGCCATAATTCCGAGGATACGGGTCGTTAACAATTACTTTACCGTTTTTAATGCCGGTAACAACAACGAAATGTCCTTCCCAATCCAGGGTTCGAACAAAAACAGGCTTATTAGCTTCAAGAGCTTTTTGAAAAGCCCCGTAACCTATGCCTACATTTTCTGACTTCAAGCCATAACCTTGCGCCGCTTCGACATTTTTATAAAACATGCTTCCACCAGATGTACACTCTGCTTTGTCGACCACGGCTTCAATTCCCGGGTTAATTCCAAAGTAATTAAGAATCATCAGAGTAGAAGTCGGACCACAACTCATTCCAGCAACATTTGCTGCAAGAGGTGGTGCATTTTTTCTTTGATTGAGTTTAGGCACTTCTAAAACAACAGAATTTTCGCTGATTTCAGGCTGATTAGCTTCGCCAGTGCTGCTGCCGTCTTCTTCGCCTTCATCGCCATCCGAGGAACTACCACCTGATGACCCAGACCCAGAATTAGAAACAACTGTATTAGCATCATCGGGCAAAGCGGGACCACTGGGGTCAGGCGTTGTTTCATTAAAGTTCATGTATATTTTATCCCAGATTTTCGTAAACTCATCCAGAGGATAAACTCTGTTGGCTTTTTTCTCCGGGTCGTGGGCAATAATGCACGATTGCCCGTCTTTGTCGCCATAGCCAATAACTACCATGAAGTGTCCGCCGTATTCGGTGGTCGAAACAATTGCCGGACGACCCAGATTAATCATTTCCATCAAATCATTTATTTTGCCTTTTGTTGAAAAAGTTGCAGAAGGCAAATACTTATGGGCCAGTCTTTCGACTTCCTGGTAACCTATTCCGGTTTTAGCAACTTCCGAATTGTACATTTCAGTCTGGGCAAAAAGCACATCGGGATCAACATTGACGCCAAGAGTTCTTAATATCATAGCCAAAGAAGTCCAGCCACAACCACGATAATGTGCATTGCATCTCCAACCAGACCTCTGAGAAATATAAACGCATCGGGCAATAACGCTGTCAGTGAATTCTCCAATTTCGGTTGCATCACCAGTTGAATCTGAAATAACGCCAGCGTCAGACTGGCCAGCACCGGAACCAGTATCAATATCACCAGCATCGCCAAAGACCGAACTTCCACCGGTGTCTCCCGTATCTTGCTCAAATTGCGAACCAGTCTGACCTATTTCTTTTTCTTCATAGATAGCATCAAGTTCTTCACTGTCACCAATTGTCTGGCCTTCAACTATCGGCTTGGTTTCAAGAACCATTCCTTCGGGCGTGGCAATGTCCTCGGGTTCGCTAATATTATCCTGCTGCTCTTCGGTAAGAGCTATGCCGCATTTACACTGATAGGGCCATTCGCCAGTTTTTAGCAGCTTTTTAACTGCCATAATGCGCTTAACCGCGACGATTTCGCCAGGTGTGGCTTCGCCTCTGAAAGAATTTCCATCCCCCTTTAAAAATGAAGCAACCGGATTTAAAATGTATTTTTTTCTTGCTTCTGCAATACGTTTATTACGTTCAATTCTAAGCTGTCTAATTTTTTCAAGTTTTGAAAGCCCTTCTTCAAAAGCAGCCTTTTTTAATATCGCTTTTTCTATAAAGCTTTTAAGAAGTCCTTTTCCTTTTGAAGAACTATCAGCATCAGAGTCTTCGTCAGTTTCATAGCTGACATCTGCGTCATCAAGATCATCTTCAACTTCATCGCTGGCAATTTCTTCATCGGTATATTCATCTGAGCCTGTTCCAGCTTTAATTTTTGCCAATTCCTGGCGATACCGGGCCATAATTTCTTTTCTAGCTTCAAAAAACAATACCAGTCCGGCCTTTTTGCTGTCTGGAAGCGATTTCCCAGAATTATCAATTCCTTCATCGGTACCTGACCCACAAAAAGGGCAAACGTCAGCGCCGATAGGGATTTCATTTACAGAATCAAAATTGCGATGCAGACTAACATTTGCTGCTCCATAAGTCCTACATGGCAAAAACAAACATCCTATAAGAACCATGATTGCAAGGAACAGTTTTTTCATAGCACATCTCCTCAAAATTTCGTATTACAATCCAGCAATAAAATTTAATTTAAGAAATTTAAATACGGCTTATTCTCTGGCGCCGCTCTCCCTGACAGGGTTTGAATTCCAATAAGTCCAATCATCGGGTATTGGAACTGCGTCTTTATTATTATAATCTGCGCCAAATTCTTCTTTTGAACGATAAATAATTTGCTCACCAGAAGGAGTTCCATAATGAAATTCCCAGCCAATAACCGGGTCTTCTTCTGATCTTGTCTCAACAGGCTCCGCAGGGGTTGGCTCGGTAACCTGGGGAGCCGCAGCAGGTAAAGGAGGCGTTTCTTCTTCGTTTGTCGGCTGAGAAATGCTGATTGAAATTTTTCCATCAGAAGTCAGCTTGTACTGAGTAGAATATCCCTCATACCCTTTTTGCGTTTCGTCAGGGACATGATCTTCACTACCCAGAATTGATAAATCAGGAGGCTGAGCCTGGATGCCAACATAGGACAATAAAACCATAAAAAAAATTAGAGCAAATATAATCCTCATAAAACACCTCAACTCTAATCTAATTGTATCATATTCAAATTTTTATAGTATAATTATACTATATGAAAAATCAGTCTAAAAAAGGAATGGCTCTTTTCATAGTTTTTGTAACTCTCATTATTTTAGTAATAATTGTTTTTTCTTTTCATAAATACGCCAGATATCAACTAATTAAGGGGCACCACGAAGAACTAACCAGAATTGCAGACAATGTTGCAGTTGCAGGAATTAAATTTTCTTTGTCGGCAATTCATAACGAAAAAGCTTTTAGATCCTTATTCTTTGAAGATAAGACTGTACAGGCACTGCTTTCCAGCAAAAACCCTTCAAAAAAATACTTGATTGCAAAAAACGGCAAATTTTTTAAAAGAATTACAGAAGTATTTCAAAACTCATGTGTTGACAGTATTGATGTTTTTCCGGGAATTGCCTGTGAGGAAATTTCTGCAGAAATTTCAAAAGTCAGCTTTATGAGCCGCACAGGAGCGCTCCCCTCTCTAAAGACAGGGCGTGACTATCATGAAAAAAAAGGCAAGATTAAGCTAACATGCGTTGTTGCCATAGGTGGAATAATCAAAAGAAAAGCTGAGATAACCAGAGATTTTAAACTATTCAGTTTTATTCCGGGGCCTTATAGCAGGTTTAATCTATTTGTACATTCGAGTTCGCAAAGAAACTCATCTTGGAAAGGTTCCAACCCTTATTTTAACGTGGTCAAATCAAATATAAATGGAAAATACTTAAATGACTATAAACGGTTGATTCTGATAAATAATCCAGATACCGAAACATCAATAAATAAGAATTCTGCAGAAATTTTAAAAAAAAGTGGTTGGCTTTATCTTGGCAATGATCCAAACCAAAGCAAAGACACACACGTATTAAATATTCCCGCCGGCTATCATTCAGGAATAACAGTTAATTCACCAGACCCATTTCAGGAATACCCAGATAAAATTAAATCTGGTATCGGGGCGGGCTTCTATCTGGCCAAACCGGCTGCCTCCAGCAATGATGCTGCAAGTTATCGTCTCAAAAACCTCAACTTGCGCAATGGCCTACAGCCAATTATAAAAACCTTTGGGATATTCTGGGGGGCAAACGGATACGGCTGTTGGGGTGAACCTGATTATTTTTCTGGCGAAGCTAAAAAACTTGGAGCCGACAAATGTCTTTCCAGTTGGCTTCTTCCCTTTGGAACCCAGCATTTTCCATCACCTACACTTATAGTCGGCCCTGTTCTAGCCGGTTATCTATCGTCAGTGGTTATATCGAAACCGGGTCAGAATTTTGATACCAGGTTTTATTTTAATAGCTACGATGTAAAAAAATACATTAGAAATAACAACTTCGCGTTAATGACCAGATCTTTTACAGGAGACATGAATAAAGGCAAGAATGATCTTGCTTATTTTGTGTCGCAAACCCCACTGACCAAATTCAACAACAGTCTTGGCATCACTAACGGGACAATGCTCACTATGGGCGATGTAATCGATGAAAATGATCAAACCGGAATAAAGGCTCTAATGTGGAGTTTCGCTAATTATCCAGCCCAACCTTTTCCATACATACCCTTCAACTTTTTGTTTGAAGTCGTTCATGGCAAATATCAGAACCTTGATTTTTTTAAACTTCAAAGTGATGCGACTGATTCTCTTCGCTCAGTAAATGATCGGTCAGCGATACCCGGCAACTCGATATGGGCACCGCCTGAGGCTCAACCAAGCAGTTATGCCTATTTTCAATCTGCTGAAGCTCTGCCTGTATGGTTGTACAGTGCAACAAATCCTCAAATTGGAGACAAATCCGAAGAAGTTTTTTTTGAAGCTTCCTTGAAAAAATGTAATTTTGATAACATAAAATTTCGCGACGCTTTACTCCAAAGAGTTACAAAAACTATAAGGCTACCGGCGAAAAAAAGTTTGCTTGCGGCAGGAGTTAATGCTTCACAGATACAAAAAAAATATCAGGAAATATTGATTGAAGAAGGGGTATTTGTAGAAAAAAACAACAATCTTGAATTCCATTCTCCTGGTATTTTTCGCATTAAGGTTGGAGGAACTCCAACCCTTGAATATTTAGATTTTGAATCAAATATTATTACCGGTTGCGGTGGAATCCTGATTGTTGAAAATGCTGAACTCTCACTCAAGGGAATCACTCCTCTTTCTGAGTCAAAAACAAATCTGAACCAGGCAGATCATGCTTTTTCGATTATTTGTTTAGATTCAATAATCAAGGTCAACAGTTATAGTAACTCCAAAGCAGCCTATCCGCTAAATGCTTATCTGGTATCTTTATCAAAGCAAAATTCTGGAACAATTAAAAAGGAAGCCGGAAACGGTCTTTATTTAGATGGTGGACTCGCAATTGCCTCTATTGATGGTTTATTTAAAGATTATAAGAAAGATGGCGGAATTATCAGATATAACCCCATTTTTAATCCTGTCCAGAGAGTTAAAAACAACCAGAGATATGGTTTCAGGATTATGATGGAGGGGGAGAGTGGATTTGAAATCAAAGGTGCAAACTAAAGAATCCGGGGTTACGTTGGTCGAAATCCTGGTAGCTTCCTGCGTTATCCTCATTGCAATTTTGCCTCTTTCCAGCGCTCTTAATGTCACCTCCAACAAGATACAAAGAGGAGTAAATCATTTTCAGTCACAAGTTTTGATAAATGAACTATGTCAACAACTGTTAAATATTAGCCAATCTCCAGGATATGAAGCCATAATTCCTTCGCCGCGCGACCTGAAAAAAACTCTTGAAGCTTTAAATGGACAATTGAGTGATACTGGACTCAAATATCCACAAAAGCTTTGCTTGTCAGGCAGTAATGAAGCAGGGCTTTCAATTTCACCTCTACCAGAAGGCTTTTTTCGGCGCACTCTGCTTGTAACTAAAGTCTTAGACAACAAAAGCAGCGATCTATCCCAGGACTGGTATAAAATAACCATAAAGGTTGCGTGGAACGAAACCGCAGATAAAGAAGTCGAACGAGAAAGCTATTTGTTTGTCGGAGTAAAACCATGACAAATAATAAAACAGGCTTTACTTTTGTTGAAATAATAATTGCTGTTACTCTCTTTTCGCTAATTGTGATGACGGTCTATTCACTTCTATCAAGCTATACAAGGCAAAGCACCAAAGGAACTTCAATGCTGGACTCGTCTGCTGTTTTAAACGAGATTTACAGTTTGTTACAGGAAGACATGCTTAAATCTAAAAATTTCGAAATCCGGAATTCTGCTAATAATGCTATTCCTTCAATTTCTGATAAAACCTTTGATGGGAGTATGCCCATACCGGAAACCAAAAACCGTCGCCTTATAATTACTTTATCCGACGGGAATAAAGTAAAATATTATAAAGAAAAAAATGCCCTGGTAAGAGAAAGTTCCAGGAAAAAATTACTTGGTCCGAACCGAATAAAAAAAGCAAATTTTGTCGCCTTGTTTTCGGGCAAACAAACAGGTCAAAAATACTATGATCTGCTATTTACAGATATAGAATTACAACCGAAAACTCAAAAATCCAATGAACAGCATAAGCTTTTAAAAATGAGTTTTTTTCTCGCTCCTTCCATTTTTTAACCCGTGCCAAAATTTCGGCGCAGAATTGGAGATTAATTCGCACATGAGGCCATATAATATTGATAATGACATCAAGAAGCTTCGCATTAAGCCTCTTAGGCGTCTTATTGCACTTGCTTTCGGCATTACTCTGCTTACCTTGAGTGTTACAGGATGCTCTTCCAATTTGAGTGATCAAGAGGTCATGCAGGTTTTCTTTGAGATACAAAGATCTTTTGACGCGCATCATTTACCCGCTAAGCTTAAGGATGTGAAGGTGAATCTCTCTGGGACCAATGGCCCTTATTCTAAAGCCCGCATTATAACAGTCGGGTCTCTCGAAGCAACTCTGAAGGCATTACGCTCCCTTGAAACCCATTCTAAGAAGGGTGTTGAGACGAGAGCTTCCATGGTTCTAAAACGAAAGCGACTGTCACCAGGAAACCGCCCGGAAGCCTTCTCAACCGTAACCACAGAATTGAACATTCGAATTCAGTATGGCAAACAAGGCAATACTGTTCTGGCCCCTGGAAGCGTTGCTGAGCTCAAAAAGCTTCTCGACTTGCTTGCTTCGCATCCAGGTATTGCCTGGGCCGAAATAACGGCCTATGATTCCCCCCGTCAGCTCAGCTTTTGGGCAGACTCGTTTCAAGAAATTCTCGACCTGAAGGCAAAGTTTGGCGAATTCTTTCTAACAGAACTGAATCCTCCCCATCCAGGCGCGGCAAACCAAATTCGAGCAACATGCTACACAAGTTTCGAAACACCGAAGCCTCAAAATAAAATGACTAGGCTTACGAACTCCTTTGCCTGGAAGATAGTGCCGTTGCTACAAGCCATCTTCGATCAACAGGACTGGATTCCCTATCGTTTAAGCTTTTCCTCCCTGATTCGAACCGAAAACAGTTTTACCATGCGCATGACGATTATGGCTTCACTACCCAAAGACCATGTCGGCAAACTATTAGAGCGTGTGATTAACTTCAATTCGCCCAATCACCACATTTTCCTCACCCTGTGTAAAGTTCTACCCGTTCAGAATAAGTTCCCGAGCAGTGAAGGGCTTGTCGATACCAATTTGACGTATGAGGTTGAATTTCCTATGACTTCAAGCAATCAGCCCAAACAGGTTGTCACCATTAAGACGATTTCCCAGCTCTTACGACGTGTTCGCTTTGCATATCAAACATCCTCAACAGAACAAACAAGAGGCAGTCTCCTGCCCGTCTTTCGCTTGCAGATACAAAGGGGCAACTCAGACTTTCTAATTGGTTCCACAGCTCAGGCTGCTCAGGCCAAGGCCCTCCAGAAAGAATTGAAAAAAGCCAGCAGCACTTTTTCGCATGTCTCCCTTTCGCTTAAACACACTTATAGCCGTTGGGATATAGATTCCACGCCAAAATCCGAGCTAGAATTGCCTGGGGAAAAATTTCTGTTGTCTTTTAAATTAGCTCCTGAAAAGCCTTAGGGTTACCAACCTTGGAAATACACCCGGCAAACTTTGATAATTTATTGCCAGACACACCCTTTAAGCCAGTCTTTTTTAAACTTTTGACGTAGGCCAAAACTTTACAGCCTGCGGGCTTCTTTCCGGACGATAACCGTAACTGAAGTCCAGAAAATCCTATTCGTAGATCACTTCAAGGATTCGGGCTACAAGCACGCTGAACTATTGTGACAGCTTCGACGTTCCGCGTCTACGCACTTGTTATGCATTTTTTTTATTTAATATTGAATTTTTCAAAAGATTTTCACACAGTTGATTTAGACTCAAATTGGATTGTAAAGCCTTTATAGCAAGTAATTTATGAAGTTCTTTATTAACCCTAAGAACAAATTTGCCGGAGTATTCTTTGCTTACAGTCTCTTTAGGTAAAGGAATTTGATCATTTTCATGGATCTCAATCCATTCGTCCAGAATTTTGCAAAGCTGTTTGTAAACGTCTTGTTCATTGTCTCCATGACAGCATGGGCCCAAAAAACCAGGGATAGATCCAACATAGCAGTTATCTTCATCTGACCATTCAACTATTTTTAGATATTTATCCTTTTTTTTCATTTTCTTGAACCTCCTTTACTACCTTTTTAACTTCTTTTTCCTGATAAGGCTTTGCATCATTACCAAGGTTACCTGAAATTGTAATTTTTGCCCCCGAAGGGTGCAAAAAATTTCGATGACTACCTTTACCTCCTCGATCAACGAAGGAATTTTCTTTTAATAATTTTATTAATTCACGAATTTTTGGAGGCATACTATTATAATATCATTTTGATACTATTGCGTCAATTTAACTGCATAACGCCTGGGCTCAGCGGCCGCCGAGCGATTTATCGCGAGGGGATTGCCACGTTTTTGGGCGAATATCTTGCTCCTTTTCCCGCAAGATATTTTGCCCGTGGCAAC
>JBNJGH010000023.1:24755-38962 GCA_051747585.1 Candidatus Rifleibacteriota bacterium | reverse complement strand
TGAAAAAAAATTCTCTGTGTTCTCTGTGCGCTCTGTGGTTATTTTCTTTGTGGCTTTGAGACTTGGTGTGAGGAATTTTCTTTTCTGAAACCAACTGATGGTAGCTGACCGAGAATTGCCGGGAGGCTAACATTTGTTTGACATTTTCACCTGAGAATGAGTTATCATAGCAGCAGCAAGAAAGGACTCATAATATGCTGGAAAGAATAGACCAACTGGTATTTTACTTTAAAATTGAATGTGCAAACTGCCGAAACAGAATGAAAGTCAGTCATACTGTAATCGAAGAACGTAATGGTGAGCTATTCTGTTCGCTTTGCGGCAAAGATGTTAAAGTTCCAAACTACGAAAAACTGGTAGAATCATCCAAGGTGCTAAACGATTATGTGAGTGATTCTTCAAATGCAAAATACATCGACCTGGTACTTAACGAAGATTATATCGAAGCAGATGCCGCTCCCGCCGCTCACTAGTCAAAACAGCACAGGTTGAAATCAGATTTTTGCCAGAACTCCCTTGTTTACTTCCCGCACGGTTTTATCATCGCAAAGCTCTTTTAACAGGGCGAATGCGAACTCAAATGCTGTGCCCGCAGCTCTTGAAGTCACTATATTGCCGTCTTTACAAACTCTATCTTCAGAGTAATTAACGCCTACCATGTGTTCTTGAGCAGCCGGATGTGAAGTAAGAGTTCTGCCTGAAGCCAGCCCGGCTTTGACCAGAACTACCGGAGCGGCACAAATTGCAGCAACCAGCTTATTTTGTTGGGCGGCTTCTTTTACGATTTGTAAAACTTTTTCAGATTCTCCCAGATTTTTTGTTCCTTCTAGCCCTCCGGGCAGCACAATTGCATCAAAGCTGTTAATATCTATTTCGTCAATTCTAACATCAGGTTGCATCAAGATTCCTCTCGAACCTTTAACTGAAGTTAATTCATCTTTGATTGTGCAGGCTTTCACATCGAGCCCGGCGCGGCGCAAAATATCTACGCTTATGGTCAGTTCCATTTCTTCAAAGCCTTCTGCCATAAATACTATTACTTTTTTTGCCATATTCTCCTCCTTTAAGATTAGACTAACAACAAATAGACAACTTTTAAACCTGATTATTTGCGCCTGCACTGACTGCCCATTCGATTGGGGTTTTGAAATTATTTGAGAAATGGTATAGTTCAGTTAATAAATAAAAATTGAAAGGGAAACAAATGGAACCAGCTGATTTTGCAGTTAAAATTGAAGAGGTAATGGCAGAGGATTGTACCGTTTATGAATGTGTTTTTGAGGACGACAACGAAATTGGCCGCGTCTGGAACTTCGCTATAGAAGACAGCATTAGTGGCTACCTGGCCGTAGAAGACAACGAAGAAACGTTTGAAGTTCAAACCGTATCCGTAGGGTTATATCTTAAAGACATCAGTGATTATTCAAGAGAAGATCTGTTCAATCTTTTGTATGTAAATTCTGAATTTATAAACGCTACTTTGAGTGTTATAAAAATACCAATACCAATTGATGATGAAACAGAGCTCAGCGAAGAAATTGATATGGAAGACCCTGAGCTGGTAGAAATGCATGATTTTCTGGTAATTCACTCTCGGATACCACTCGAAATTTTTAATCCGGAAGATTTTATGGGATATGTGGAAAACATGCTTGTTCAATATGAAGTTCTTCTTGGCGATGATAATGAAACCGATGAAGCAGAAACAGACGAAGACCTGGAGCTTGACGTTGAAGAAATCCTGGAGAGCAAAGACGGAGACTGAATATGATCGGCCTAAAGAAGCTTCCCGATAATATAAAACAGGATTTAAGTATATACCTTGCCCCGGATGAAAAAATTCTAAAATCAATAAGTATTGCTTCGGGAAAATTTGAAACAACCGGTCAAATCTGGCTTGTTTTAACTGACAAATCCATTCTTTTTCACACCAGAAAAAATCAAAAAGAACCGGTAGTAGCTCTGCTTGCCCGAAATAACATCGAAGAAATCGATTATTTTCAAAAGCAAAGCGAAATAGTTCTTACTTTTTACCCCCAAAACAACAGAGCCAATGCCAGCCGACTGGCTTTTCCAATATCCAGCAAATCCGAACTTGAAGATTTTTGTGAAGATCTTGCCGATTTAATTAACTTCAGGTTAGAAAGCAAAAACGGTGTAAAAATTTATCCCAAAACGGGGGAAAGTAAGAAACAAACACAAGCCGTAAAACCAGTCGAGACAACCAAATCAGTCAAACCGGTAAAATCTTCTAAACCAACAGAAACTGCCCCCAAAACTGCAAAACCTGAAAAAGTGGCAGGAGTTAAAATATTTACCAGTAGCGACAAACCTGAAGATAAGGGATATGAGCCGGATAGAACCGGTATTTTCAGTATAAAGCCGGGCTTTATTATTGCCTCGACAGTTATTTCAATTATAGTTGCTTTTATCTGGTTCAAATTTTTTCATTTACTGGCACGTAAAGACTGAAGAATGAAACTTAGAATTGCAGCTCTTTTGAATGCTGCCTCTGACAGCCTGGCTCTTATATTATCAGGTTTTACAGCTTATCAACTTAGAACCTCGGAATTTTTTGTAACAGACAATTACATCAGAAATCCGCAACAATATCTGCTGCTTTTAGCCTTTGCTCTTTTAACCTGGCATTTAATCATTTTTTTTTCAGGTGGTTATCGCCAGGGACCCGAAATTTTTAAAATTGATGAGCTGTTGTTTCATTTTAAAGCCAGCTTCATTCTAATTTTTATATTGATGGGTGCTACTTTTCTTTATAAATCTTATGATTATTCCAGATTGGTTATATTTTTCAGCTGGCTGTTTTTAATATTTATTGGCAATATTGGAAGACAAGTCTCTTTTTGGCTGCAAAAATGGCTCCACAAAAACAAAATAGACCTGAAAACAGCTGTAATTCGAGGTTCAGATAAAAACCTCCGCTACCTTAAAGAAAGAATTGAAAACAACCCCGGTTCGGGACTAAGCCTGATCGAAATTCCCAAACAGGAAACCCTTTCGGATTTCATTAAGAATAACTATATTGATGAATTATTTCTTTCTGCAAATGAGACTGATTATCAAAAAGTCTGGCAATTAAGAGAAGCCTCTGCAAACAAAGACATACGAATTAATCTAATACCTACGATCAGCAACCTTTATCTTAGAAATGTAAAAAGTATGTATTTTGATGGCACGGTATTACTCAGTCTTGAATCTCCTTACAGCAAAAAGTTCCATTTCTTGTTAAAAAGAATTTTTGACATTGTTTTCTCGGTAGTTTTTTTGATCTTGCTTTTTCCGCTTTTTTTTCTTTGTGCTCTTCTAATAAAAATAGATTCCAGGGGTCCGGTCATCTTTAAGCAGAAAAGAGCCGGGCTAGAAGGCTCTTATTTCTATATTTTCAAATTCAGAACTATGACCTGTGAAAGCCCGATTTATGCTGAAACTCCCAGAGAGAAGAAAGACCCGAGAATAACGGCTACCGGACGCTTGTTAAGAGCTAGCGGTCTAGATGAATTACCTCAATTGTTCAATGTTATAAAAGGCGAGATGAGTGTGGTAGGCCCAAGGCCCGAAATGCCATTCATTGCAGAAAAATATACAGAGCTGGAGAAAAAACGTCTGAAATTCAGACCGGGCATTACCGGCCTATGGCAGATCTATGCCAGATCAGAGAACCTGCCCATACATCACCATATAGAATATGATCTTTACTATATCGAAAATTTTTCGATACTGATAGATCTGATAATTATTCTCGAGACAATACCGACAGCAATAATGAGCAAAGGTATCTAGACTGCTTTAAAGTCTGTTTAAGCTAAGCCATTTCAGCAATTCTTTGTGTATAATAACCGTTTCAAGACATTCAGATTGCTTCGCCGTTCTGCTTCGTATAAAGCTTCGCAGAACTTCTCGCAACCACAATTTGCGGCTTGCTTACAATCCGCCGGTTTTGAACTGGCCCCATAATCCGGCAAAGCCTGCAACTTTTTTGCCCGTATCTGAAATAAGCCCCGACTTGTTAAGCTGCAAAAGATACTCAGTCTCTGGAGCGAGCATTCGGTAAGGTACCAACTCTAAAACAGAGTTATCATTTTTCCAGGTAACCGAAAAGTGACTTTTTAAATTTTCGCCATCGATAAATATGATGGAATTTGAATCAAGATTGGTGATTTCAATTTCAAGATCATCATATAAGCTCTCTACATTCATTTTTCGATTAAATTCCATGATGAACGGGCCGGTTCTTCCAACTTCTGAATCGCCATTCACCGGGCTGGTAGACAAAAGCTGCGGCGATGCATCTTCATCTGTTATAAATTCCCCATACATGCCGTTATAATTTTTCAATATACGACCATCAGCTGATCGAGCTGACCATTGACTTATAAGCAAGCTATATCTGGTCAGCCCCTGCAAGAGTTTCTTCGGGTACAGCCTTAAAATTGTACTGCCTATCCATTCAACCCTGAATTTATCTTCAATTTCGGCACCATTTACAGCTAACATAGAGCCGGCATCTTTATTTTGGATCATCAAACTTAAGTCGTCAAAAATGCCGTCTTTTTCCATTGGCTGGCCAAACCCAATTTCAAAAGGCCCCGACACGGGAAATGACTTTTGATAATTATATGGTTTAGTATAAGAAATAATCGCATCTGAGTCAGGAATTTTGCCAACTTTTTCGAGCTGGGCTCTGACAAGAGTCAAACCATCTGCTGCAACGGGAATATAATAACCATCAACCGTCTGATATCCGGTTTTGGCAAGCCTCAAATTAATCTTTCCTTTTGAAGCAGAAACTGAATTTACAAAAGCTAACCCTGTATCTGCAGAAGAAATAGACTGAACTGAACCGGCATCAACCGTAACTTCAGAAACAGGTTTTATTTCACCGGAACTGTTTTCCAGGGTTGTTACTTCTACAGCTCCTCGTTTCATGGAAAAAGAATCGCCACGACCTACGGCAATAGAAACTCCATCGAATCCAGGTGAAAAACTCAGGCTATCCATAACAGTAGATGCTCCCTGCCTTGTTTTCAGCGTGGCATTATAATCAACTTTCCAATCAAGGTAATCAATCAGAACTTTTGCAGATGTTGCAAGGTCTTGCGTCTGATCGATGTTAAATTCAAACAGCCCGTCATTATTGGTAACTCCCTGTTTGCCAAGGGCCGGCAATTCAACTTTTGCCCCGGAAACCGGAATATAAAGATTGTCGGCAGCATCTTCTGAAAAAGCCGTCTGAATCGCAGAGCGATCTGCCATAACTCTTAATTGATAAACACCGTTGGCAAGCACTTCGATTTGCACTTCGCTTTCGGTTTTCAAGCCGTTTATGTCTTCGGCGGTACAGGAAATTTTTGCTGTCGCTCCATGATCCGGGGCTTTCCAGACAGCGCGAGACACCGCAGTGTTTATAAGATCCCCAATGTCGGCATCCCAGGTAACTTCAACCTGGCCGCCTTCTGGGTCGAGGGTTTCGGCTCTTATAATTACCTCAGAATCAGGACCTACAACTTCACGATCGACCATAAGGTTCAACACGGGTGCAAAATTTTCTGATTTTGTTTGTTGGTCGTCGTCATCATTTATAATTGATTCTGGATCTGTTTCTGAGCCCACAGGATTTTCCGAACTCAAAGAGTTGGCATTTGTACATCCTGAAAAAGTTAATAGAGTCCAGAATAAAACTCCTGCAAAAAGCAGCATTTTCACAACTCTGCTTGTTTTCATGAAAACACCTCCGATTGCTATCCATATCGGAGGTGTTTGTATTTTTGTTAACTTTTAAGACAAAACAAAATTTAATTAATCAAGAGAACAAATAGTTTGGGCTACCAGTCTGACCCCAACACCGCTGGCGTATCCGACCGGCCTGAAAGAACGGCCTTTTTTCTCTATGGATGAACCGGCAATATCCAGGTGGGCCCAGGGCCATTTAACAAAATAATTCAAAAAAGCAGCAGCAGTACATGCCCCGGCTTCACGGCCTGAGATAGCTGAGTTACGCAAATCGGCAAAGCGTCCCCTTATCTCTTCGCTAAAGTCAGGGTGTAGAGGCATTGGCCAAACCTGTTCATTATTTTCTTCTGCAACTTCCATAAATCTTTTTTCAAGATTCTTGTCGTTACAAAAAAGCCCGGTATATCTGGTACTTAAAGCCTGCATAATATTTCCGGTCAAGGTTGCAAGGTCGATTACCAATCCTGGATTAAATTCACGGGCATAGCAAAAAGCATCAGCTAGAATCAAGCGACCTTCCGCATCTGTGTTGAGAATTTCGACTGTGGTTCCATCATACAGCTTTATAATGTCACCAGGGCGATAAGCACTGCCATCAGGCATATTTTCAGCAGCCGGGACAAGTGCCACTACCCGCTTTTTAAAACCCATGGCCGCCAATGATTTTACAATTCCAATAACTGCGGCTGCACCGGCCATATCGGTCTTTTCTTCGGGCAGACCTTCACGTTTTTTAACACAAAGACCTCCGGAATCAAAAGTTACGCCCTTACCTATCAGCAAAACAGGTTGTTCGTCTGATGGATTCAATTCTATTTCTATTAGACAGGGCTTCTTTGAGCTTCCAACGCCAACTGAGTTCAACCCACCCATTCTAGAGGTAATCTCAGCCGGAACCTTTTCTACTCTCACCCCATACTCTCTTAAACGGGCCGCTTCATTGAACAATTCTTCAGGCCCCAGCAGGTTTGCAGGCATATCAACAAGCTTGCGGGTATCATTAACCGCTTCATTTACTACTTTTCCATCATTAACCAGCTGTTCGTATTTTTCGATCTTAGTCTGAGAGCCAAACACATAATTTACCAGCTCAATGCTTGTATTCTTTTTTTTCTGAGTTTTAAAAAACTCAATGTCATATTCCATGTACAAAGGGACTTCAAGAAAATCCAGAATCGCGTTTCTTAAGTCGGGCTCCGGCAAATGGGGCATACATAAATTGAAACTTTTCACCCCGCGCTGTTTAAAAAAATTCAGAGCTTTTCCGAGCCAGTTTTTACTGTTGTTGCGAAAAGCATAATCGAGTTCGAGCGCAGGAGTTTTGAACAAATATTCGTTATTCATACGCCAGGAAGAAACAAAATCCTCCTCCCAGTTCTGAGAAACTATCGAGGGTATCCAATCAGGGAATGGAGCTGGAGTTCTTCCTCTAATAGGAAAGAATAGAAAGCCCTCAGCCTCTATGGGCTTTTTGCTTATTTTTTGAATCATCGGCCTTTCCTTTCAAACAAAAAATTAAAAGTAGCAGGGTCTCAGTACACTACAATAATTTGAAAAACTCAACCCGGAATTTTTGCAATTAAGCTTGTCAATTTATAATTCGGCCTGAAGAAGAAAAATAAAATATACTTGCTTTATTTTTCTCATTCTGTTATGATTATTTCTCACTTCGGCTCTATTTTGGAGGTTTGATCATGTCTAAAGTTTGTATGGTTTGCAATCGCGGACCCAAAATGGGTTTCCAGCTCAGCCATTCTCATCACCGCACCAAAAGGCGCTGGAGCGTAAACCTCCAGAGAAAAAGGGTTATGCTCAACGGCCGACGAGTTCGCGGATATGTATGTACCCGCTGCCTTGGTAGCGATAAGGTTGCAATGGCCTGAACGGATTATCGTCTACTGTCTGGCACAAAGTGCTTTATGATTTAGCACCAGATAACCTGCCAGAATTGAACAGATGATGGTTTCCGGTATAATGTGACTAAGGTTGTAGGCGTAGCTTGCAGCAAGCATTTTAAGCATTGAGCTTTGATCGGAAACAAAGTATATGGCACCGGCAACAACGTGAAAGTGCAATCGAAAAAGATTTGCCAACGTTGTTGCCGTTGCTGCTTTTAGAGGGGTTTCCCACAAAAACAACCCTGCAAATCCTGTGGTAGCATAAGCAAGGGGATAATCAAGCAGAAACTGAACAGGGTGTACAATAAAAGGCCTGGTGGTCAATAACAAAAGGCCGAACAAAGCGCCGCTAATTGTTGCCGTTATAGCCCCATGCCTGGCAGCAATAAGCAACAAGGGTAGAAGCCCAAGAGAAACAGAGCCGCCGCTCGGCATCTGAAAAAGCTTAAAATGAGAAAGAGCCAGAGCCGTGGCCATTAGCATTCCACACTCCGTAAGAACTTGAAGTCGTTTCATCTTCATTAAATTCATTCCCTGAACTATACTCTTAAATAGTCAGAGCAATACTAACAGTTCCCTTTTAACCTAGCAACAAATTGATTTCCGCAAAAAATTCAAAGTTTTTTTAAAGTATGCTAGAATTCCAGATATTAACAAAGATTAGAAAACGAGGTACTTTATGAAAGCTTTTGTAAAATTACTCTTACTTTGTAGTTTAATTCCTGGAGTAATATTGGCTACAGGCTGCGGGTCAAGCCTCAGCAAGAAAGAATACACTCTGGCTACAGGGTCTAAATCGGGTGTTTATTACCCAATAGGCTCAGCCTTAAACAAAATATTGCAAAACAAACACCCCGAACACAGTCTTAAAGTTGTAGAAACTGCCGGTTCGATCGAAAATATAGAAATGATTAAGAACGGTCTGGCTGACCTGGCTCTGGTTCAAAACGATATTGCTCACTATGCTTCACAGGGCGAAGCCATGTTTGAAGGAAAAAAGATTGAAAATCTTTTTGGTATTGCAACCCTTTTTCCCGAAGTAGTTCAGATTATCGTAAGAAAAGAAACAGGTATCACCCAGCTATCCGACCTTGCAGAGAAAAAAATAGCGGTTGGCAGCAAAGACAGCGGCACTTACTATAACGCCAAACAAATACTTACTGTTGCAGACGTCTGGGAAAAAATCGATCTGCAATACATTGGTGCAACCGAAGCTATGGAAACTCTGCAGGAAGGCAAAATTGACGGCTTCATTTTTACCAGTGGTATGCCCAATCCTTCGATTATAGAGTTGGCCAAAAAGGTCGAAATTACTCTTGTTCCGGTTGAACCTGAATTAGTTCAACAACTTGTTAACAAATTTTCCTTTTATTTTCCATCTACCATTGAAGCGAAACAATATCCGGGACATGCCGAAGCTATTTCGGCAGTAGAAATCAATGCAATATTGATTTGCAGCAAACAGCTTGCAGAAAATGATCAGTATTTAATTACCAAAGCATTGTTCGGTTCGCCCAATGATCTTGGTAAGACCCATCCAAGATTAAGCAAGATGACCAAAAACAGTCTGCGCCAGCAAATGCCGATACAATTAGGCAAAGGTGCATATAAAGCTCATTCGGAAAGCAACTGATCATATAGCAACTACTAATTTTGTCCATTAATTTTGCCGATAATTCTAACAAAGATAATTAGAATTATTAAGGAGCAAGCAATGGACAACCAGAGTGGTAAAAAATTAAAAGTTGGCGTTATTTTCGGCGGCAGATCAGGAGAGCATGAAGTTTCACTTCATTCTGCAACCTCAATAATGCATGCTCTTAACCCTGACAAATACGAAATTATACCCGTAGGCATCAGCCGCAAAGGCTCATGGATGCTGGGCGTCAAGCCTGAAGCTATGCTTGAAAATCATGCAGCAAGCGGCAAAAGCTGCATTCTGTATTCTGGAAACAATGAAAAGAAAATTCAACCCGACACAACCCCTGCTGGGAAAGGACTGATTCTGGTTGACAACCCCAAAAGCGAAAATAAAGTTAATCTCGATCTTTTGTTCCCTGTAGTCCATGGAACTTTTGGTGAAGATGGCACCATGCAGGGTTTACTCGAGCAGGCTGACATGCCCTATGTCGGTTGTGGAGTTCTGGCTTCGGCAACAGGCATGGATAAAACAATCGCCAAAAAATTATTTAGAGATGCGGGCCTTACCGTCGCTCCTTTCATGCAGATATTGCGCAGTGTATGGAAAAAGGATCAAGATTCTATTCTTACGCAAATCGAAAAGCAATTTACCTATCCATGTTTTGTAAAGCCGGTAAATTCAGGCTCTTCTGTGGGCATAAGCAAAGCCGGAAATCGCAACTCTTTAATAGATGCAATAAACGAAGCAGCCCGCTTCGACCGTAAAATTCTAATTGAATCTTTTGTTGAAGGCAGAGAGCTAGAAATTTCAGTTCTGGGCAATGATGAACCTATTGCTTCTCTACCCGGCGAAGTTGTTCCATGCAATGAGTTTTATGACTACAAAGCCAAATATGTAGACGATCGCTCAGAACTCAAAATTCCGGCTGACCTTACCGAAGAGCAGATCGAATCGATTCGAAAACAGGCTATAACTGCCTATAAAGCTCTTGATTGTGCCGGAATGGCGAGAGTAGACTTCTTTTTGGAAAAGGGAAGCGACAGACTGGTAATTAATGAAATCAATACTATTCCAGGCTTTACCAGAATCAGCATGTATCCGAAATTATGGGAAGCTACCGGTATCAGTTACCCTGAACTTTGCGACCGACTTATAAGTCTAGCCCTGGAACGTTATCAGGAAAAGAAAGAATCGCTCGCGGCTGTCAGCTGATTATTTAATCAGTTCTCAGCTTTATCTTTAGTAGATTCCAGACAGCAGCCGTTTTCTGTTCCTGTCCAATGATAAATAGACTGGTGGAAAGATTTAAGCATCGCTCTGCTGCATATTCCGCATATTTTTTTGGAGGGAAGTCGATCGTCTGTTATGGTAGCGCATTTTTTCTGGGCGCAATCTATAATTTCAAGGCGATTCTGCTCCTGATAAAAAATTGATTCCGAACCTATCTCAGCGTGTTTTACTGCCATGGCTCTTAACTCATCAGCAGGGGTTTGTTCTGAAACTTGATAGTCCAGCGACGCTATAAAAACAGCTTCTTCCATCCCAAGTTTCCATTCAATCGCCAGTCGGGCTCGCCATAACGATACGAGCAGATTCTGCTCCGGTGGATGAAGGTAATGAAGATATTCACCTTTAAAACTGCGAATATGCTCTTTTCTTTCTTTAAGCGCAATGGGTGCGAAAATTGCCGCATCTCCTTCGCGATAATTCTCAGGTAAATAATTCAAACGATTTAAAGCATTGTAAAGTTCTATAAGTTTTTCTGAATCAATTTTCTCAAGAATCCTGTCATCGGCTTTTAATTCAACCTCATGTTTTCGTAGCGACAAAATATAACTACACAAAAAGACAAACAAGAGCAAAGCAACGATTTCGGCAAGGTTTGGTCCAAATGTAAAAAACCTGACAATGCGCAAAGGATCAAAAAGAAAGTAAATCTGTATGATAAGAACAAGATTTACAATTAATAAAAATTCTTCAATTCCACTTCCGGCATTAAGTTTTAAACGAGCTCTGCGCTTAATAATGTCAATTTTTTCGGCAGCAAATTTTTCATCCAATCTACCCAGAAAAACCAGAGTATTCAAAAAAGAAAAAACACCATACTCAACCCATCCGGCAAAGGTTTCGCTTTTTAAAGAGAAAACTCTTAAACCCGCACCGTTTTTTGCCTTTTTGCGGGCAAGCATTATATAGGGCAATATTATATGCAAAAATATCAAAAAAAACGAAAAAAGGGCAGGCAACACCAGAATTGCGTGTAACGTTTTTTTAATCGACCATAAGGGTAAGCCTGTAACCATATAATGCAGAACAACCAGAGTAAGAGTTAAAGCCAGAAGCTGGTGAGATACGAACAAGATAGCTCTAAATTTATCTACTAAAAAAGCGACAAAACTACTGCTGAATGAAGGCTTTAACTCTTTATTCAATTTATAAAAGGGATATTGGCACAAAACCCAGCTGATGGCGATATGAAGAGCAAGAAACAAAGCTCGATTATTTAAGCCGACATTTTCAGGATATCCCAGTAGAATAAAAAGAATTGCAGATAAAAAAAGCAGAACACCGGCCAGGTTTGACCGATTAAAAGCTAGAAAGGGGCCTCTTTTATCTCTTACTTCAGAAAATTTTCTTACCCAAATTTGTCTTTCATATTCCATGACAACAGTCGGGAACAGAATTAGCAGAATCCAGACAAAAATTAAATACAGTTTGATGAAGCCCTTTGAATTAGATGCAGTCTTACCCGTATTTGCCATATCTATATATTGTAATCTGAACCTGGGATCAATTTTTTCAAGCTCCTGGCGAACTTGTTCCAGCTTATAATTTTCATTTTCTCTCTGATATATTTCAGCCAGCAGTACCATGCTTTGTCGCAGTTCTTCCAGGGAGTCAGTAGTTGCAACAACATGTTTAAGAGCAATTTCTGCTCGCGAATAAAAAGCCTGACGATAAAAAATAAAAGCTTTTACCGCTTCCAGACTCACCCGCTCTTTTTGATTAAAATTGGACTGAAAGTCTTCAAGAACATTTAAAACATAACCAATTTCAAGCCCCTTCAAGCTGTTGTTTTCGGCTATTTTTTGCCAGAATGCCGCCGGGTTTTGCTGCTGAAGCAAGTTGTTAATTTTTTCAGGTGAAAACTTTAACTTAACTTTGTTGTTCCCGGCCTCGAAGATAATAAAATGACAAATAATTAAAATCAAAGTAAGAATAAAAAGTTGCCATTTAAACTTCATCAGGGCCTGTCTCCTGCTATCATGCCTCGAAGTTTTTTACCGTCACTCCAATATCCCATAAAACGCAAAGTTGAATTATCATGAAAAATTTCCAACTCGGAGTCTTCATTGAAAGCCTTTTTCAGCAAAGCATCACCCAATCTTAAGGTCGCAAAATAATCAAAAGCATCAATGGGTTGTGATCTTACTGCAGGAGCATGAAATTTATCTTTTGAAAGATTAATAAAAACATTACTATTGGCAGCGACATAGCGTTCATAAACAGGGGATTCCGGAGCAAGAGCCGCTTTCTCGTCAGCCACCAGCGGTGGCTCTCCGTAATAATCAGAATAAACCGTAATATAAATTTTGTTACCAGTTTTTATGCGATCTGCCGCATAAAAAATTTCCCGGGCCGTGTTTTCGTTTTCTTCAAGAACCCTGTCACCGGTTAAAACAACCATTCTGGCAAATTTACTAATGGAAGAAAGGTCAAATAATTTTAGACTTTTGCGATGGGGAGTTACCAGTAACAAAGCTTTGGTTCGGGGCAAACCGAAATAACTGTCAACTGCAGCAACATTGGCTCCAAGGATAGCTCCTGCCCCATGACCGAACACCGCAAACTTCTCTTTGTCGATCTCAATTCCGTTTCGTTTGAAATTCTCCATAAAAAAGTCTTTGCATGAGCGCACAACGTTAAACACCCAGGTTTCCTCAAGCTCGCCCTGGCCCTGATATCTTGGAAAAAATACTATCCATCCTTTTTTGCAGAGGTGTCTGATCCAGGCCATGTAATACTCAGGACTCGAAGTAAGCCAGTCATGAAGAAAAACCACCACCCCGGCTTTTTTGGGTGTAGGCTTGGCAGGCTCAAAAATAAAATACTGTTCTTCTGCAACGCCCTTTTCCCATAAGCTGATATCCTGGTGTGAATAGTTATAGCCCCCGGCCCCTCTAACTGGCTGAACCGGTCCGGCTATATCTTTTGCGGATACAGTTTGTCCCAATAAAAAAAGAAAAAGCAGCATTACAATAACAGGCTTGTTTTTCATAATCCCCTTTACCACCCAAAGATCAAACAAGGAAATAATTATTATTTACTGTTAATTCCTCTGGTAAAACGACTGAAAACGATTTTTTCCAACAAAAACAGGCCAAAAACAAATAATGCGCCAAGAATTGTGCCGGCCTTTATTTCAGCCCTTCGAACTTCGGCGAGATCTTTATCATGAGGCAGGCTTAAATTTTCGACAAAGACTGCCGCAGCAGCTATTCCTGCTACAGAAACCAGAAGTTTTTCATAGTTTATAATCAGATTCCAGATAATCCCCGGATTTCTATTTTCTTCCGGCAAAAGAGGTCTGAAAGTCATGTAGACAGGTAAAAGTAAAGGACCAAGCAGAAATAATACAAGTACCCAGAACCAGTTAATCGATTTTCTTTTCTTACTGTCAAAAGCTACCCAAAGCGTTGCTAAGGCTCTTAACCATCTTGGCCACATATAATAATTTCCTCCGGATAATTTATTCGCTATTTATATTAAGTAGAATAACATAAATTAACAAAACTTGTTCGCAGCTCCTGGTTAATCTCCAGTAATTTTCCATTTTGAAATAATTAGTAAGTTTCAAGACATTTTTGTTTTTTGTAATGTACTAAAATTTTAGCATATCCAAAGATTGCTTCGTCGCT
>JBNJGH010000023.1:0-24655 GCA_051747585.1 Candidatus Rifleibacteriota bacterium | reverse complement strand
GCTGGTACATTAACAATTTTTTTCTGGCTCACCGAATCTGTTTATAGACGAACTCCAGGCTGACTGTTTTAAAATTAAATAAAAAAAACGTAAACTTTTTTTACAGTTTAAACGTATTATCAGTATAATTAGTAACAGACCAATTTCTATTCGTGAGGTGACAGATATGAAAGGTGTCAGACTGATATTTGGCCTGGCAATTATTACATTGCTTATTACGCCCGGTCTTCAGGCTTCGACCCAGCCTTTTGACGAAGACACTGTGGTTGTTGATCCGCAGGCAACAAGTGAAGATCCATTTGAGGTACAAACCAATGTGCCCGCAGTCGTAGAAGAAATCGAAGAAATTCGAGATGATATAGAAGAAGCCGAAGAAATAGTCGAAGAAGCTGTTGAAGAAACCGAAGAACAAGCTAAAGAGATTATTGAACATACAGTTAAATCCGGTGAATCACTTTGGGTCATAGCCCAAAAACTGCTTGGTGATGGCAGCCGATACTGGGAAATAATTGAAGCAAATAAAGATAAATATCCATCTCTCGAAAAAAACCCCGACCTTATTTTATCTGGTTGGGAACTTGAAATTCCTGTTGACCAGCAGGAAGCAGAAGCTCCTGAAGAGCAACCTGCAGATGAAGACCAGGAAGAAGAAACAATTCCTGCTGTTGAAATAGATGATGACGACAGCTCATCAGCCGAAGAAATAACCTCGCTTCCTGAATTTTCAGTTAAAGAAAAAATTGCCAAGCTGCAAAATGCTGTAGACAGCGCAAATCGCCGACTTTTGTCTCAAGGAAAAAGAATTGCAGCTTTGAATCCCGATACAATCAGATTTTTAATTGATAATGGCTTTATGTCCGAAGAAGAATGGATGGCAATGAATCCGCCGGCTGGATATACCTACCGAATCGACCGGCTCGGAAATATTCAGCTGGTAGATGCTAACAATGAGCCTCTAACCAATCAAGATATTTCCGAAATGGATGCTGAAGCCGCCGCTGCTGCCGAAGCTCAAGAAGAGGAAGCGGCAGAAGAAGCCGAAAATGGAACTGATTCTGTAGTAGAAGACGAAACAGAAGTAGTTATAGATGAAGGCGAAGATGAGGCTCAAAATGAAGACGCACAGGCTTCAGAAGATGAAACAGAAACAGAGTCGATCACTGAAGACGAAGGGCAGCAAGAACAGGCCGCTGATCAGCAAGCTGATGAAGACGAAAATGAACAGGCAGTTGAAGAAGAAGAAGACGAAGACGCAGCCGCTCAAGAAGAAGAAATTAAGCAAGCAGCTAATGAACGCTATGCAAAAATGCTATCAGAAATCGGGATGCCTGATGTTTCCGAAAACAAAGATTATTACAAAGCTATTAGAAATGGTTCCAAGTTACTGAGCGAAGGTTTCTTTGGCGGCACAACCGAGTTCTTAGTGTTTGTTCGCGCACAAGATTATCCTCAATACAACATCAAAGGCCTGCAAAAAGAGCTTAAAACCCTGCAAACCAGATACGAAAAACAGGTTAAAGAAGGAAAAACCGATAGATTTCTTGGTATCTTTGGAAGCACCATAAAAAGCACTGGCAAACGGATACAACAAGTTAAAGAAAAACTTGAAAAAGCCTGGAAAAAAATGGAAACAGCTCTTGAAAAATCTGAAGAAAAGGCAGATGAGCTTAACCAGAAAATCGACAAACAAAACGAAACGATCAGCCAACTCCAAGCTGAATTAGATGATATGGACATCTATGATGCCGACAATTCCAGCGAAGTTCAGCAAAAAATGAAGGGCATTAAAGATGCTGAAAAAGAAATAGAAAAGGCTAATAAAAAACTTGATAACTATAAAGAATTAACCAAAGTGTTTGATGTTTAAAAAATTCTGGCACTGTTAATCGAAATTGGTTTATACTTTCAGGCGGGCGAAAACCCGCCTGATTTTTTTTCAGAAAGGCAAAATAAATATGAAGAGGAATTTTTTAGCTTTATTTTTAATTTTGATTACCACCATAGCTTTGCTACCAGCGATGGCGAATGCACAAAGTAAACCAGGGGGTAAAATTCTCTTTATAGATTCTCCGGAAAAGACAAAAAACTATCTCGCAATAATGGATCCAGATGGCTCCAACAAAAGAAGACTTACTCCTTCATTTCATAACATCATGTTTCCCAGACTTAATAAGAAATCTGGCTGGATAGGTTTCACCAATAAAACAGAAGACATGGGCTCTGAAATTTATCTCCTTAACAAAAATGGCGACAAGCTAAAAAGAATACTTACTGATGCTGCTTTTGAAGGTTTTTCTCCAGACGGAAAGTTTCTCCTTTATACAACCTGCAATGGCAAGGGAGAATTATACGTTTACAGTATCGAAAGAAGAAGAGCCAGCAAAGTTTCGCAAAATCTCAAGGTAATAAGTGCTGACTGGTCTTCAGATGGCGAATGGATTGCTACCTCGGTGCTTCAATCAGATGGCTCTACCGATATATATTTGATTTCAACTATCGCCCAGGGAATCAAACAAGTTACCGCCACCAAAGGAATTAATGAGGCCTTTCCGGTATTCTCGTCAGATAACAAATTTCTCGTTTACTTCACTAATAGATACGGAACCAATGAAATAGAATACCTCGACCTTAAAAACAAAAAAATCCAGCGACCAATAATCAAAGGAATTTATCCTACTTTGTCACCAGATAACAAATGGGTTACCTTTCAGACCGGCAATACAATAAGCACCAGCCGAATTGATGGAATGGATAAAAATACAGTTTGTAAAGGTCGTACACCTTTTTGGACTAAATAAAATTGACCTTAAATAAATTCAATTGTAGTATAGTAACTTAAAATTATAGATTGGGAAGGTTCTTCGATGATTAAATTTGATAAGATTCTAGTTCCAGTTGATTTTTCTGAGGGTTCTGAACTGGCCCTTCGATACGCTGCTACTTTTGCAACAGAATACGGTGCCCAGATTCATCTTCTGAATGTCATCGAGGAAGAGGTTCTGCACGCAGGCAATCTGTCAGATCCTCTTGAAACGGCGAAGAAATGGGAACAACAAAATAGGAAAGAACTGGTTAAATTTATTCCCGAGAAATTTAACGATCTTGACATTATAAAATCCGTTAAAGGCGGACTTGTCCACGAAACCATTCTGGATTACGCTCAGGAAAACAACGTAAGTTTGATTGTTATAGGCGCCCACGGCAAATCAGGTTTTATTGATTCATGGCTTGGCGGCACAAGCTATGAGATTGCCAGAAAAGCTCCTTGTGCGGTTTTAACTGTTAAACCTAAAGGTAAAGGGTTCGTATCACCCGACGAAAAAGCCTTTTAATTAAGCGCGATCAGCGCGAACAGATTCAATCATCCGGTTCAGGTCTTTAGCTGCCTGAATCGGATTCTCATTCGGAGCTACTGCAACGTCTAACATTATCGAGCTACTCCCCCCGACATAAATAGCTGCGGGTTTATCCATCAAAAACAATCCCGAAACCCCATTGCCGATATTCATCAAAAAAAAGCGGTCATTGTGCGAATTCTGAACAACGTCGCCAGTCTCAATTGAAGGCTTGAATCGCGACATCGAGACTAAAGGGTTCCAAGGCGAAGCACAGCGAAATCCAACCAAATCGGCGGGAATTAAATCGTCTTTCCACTCTCTGGAAAATACAGTCTTGATATTTTTGCCGGCAAGATAATCGACGGCCATAAGATTACAAACATTAAAAGTCCAGTCTGACCTGAATTTAAGCCGGGGAAACAAACGGCATAAATCAAAAATTTCCCAGCCGGCACAAAAGAATTCGCCTTCTTTTACTTCGGCCAGTTCAACTTTGAGCCGTTCGAACTGTTCAAAATTAACTATCGGGGGCAACCAGTGAGCAATTGGTGAACTCACAATACGCTTTATCTTAGTGGAATCAGTTTTCCATGGCAGAACCCAGCAATCGGGTCCTATATCTCTGACAAAGGGGAAACTTTGGTTCCAGACCTTTAAATAAAGCTTAGGCTCCTGTTTTTTGTTAAAAATATTATTTTCCAGCTTTTTCTTTTTAGGAGCCATAATATGAATAATGCCACGCCCGTCTGTAGCAGGCGGCGAAAGTTGCTCGAATTTTACCAGATTTTCTACCAAAGTTCTTTTCATCTTTTTAAGGGCTGAAGACGAGATATGCAAACCTTTTCCCAGGCGTTCATAAATATTTCGCCCAGATCTGAAAAACTCGCCCAGAACAGCAAACTTTTTTTCGAGTGGCCCTTCTTCAAGTCCTTTTTTTAATGCAAACGCAAGTTTTTCTTCTGATTCGATTCTTAGTGGATGACCGTTTAAGCGCGCTTCTACCGCCAGACATGATCCTTCATATCCGGACCAGAAAAGATCAACCGGTCGTCTTTCCCAGTTTCGATTCCAATCTTTTTCCCAGTTATTCTCTCTATTGCCTGAAATACGAAAAATTGCAGTATCGGCTTTCAGCTTTCCCTTTAACCCTCTAACCCAGACATGGTATTGCTTTTCGGGCTCTTTTTGAATCCAGGTAATTTTATTACCCTGTCTTTTATCATCTGAAAACCAGTATATTCCTTCGCCTGGTTGAACAGATTTCAACAGTTTGATCTCTGTCAGCCCATCTTTATTACGCCCCGAAGCATAGCCTACCAGAACACCATTTCTGCCGGGATCATCTTTAGTACGCCACTTGCTCTTCTCCAACGGTCCGTTAAAATAACCTTCGCTGCAACTTCTTGTGTAAACCTCGTCAAGCTCTGAAGTATTTGTTTCATGCTCATCAAGTGCTCTGCGATATACCTTTACTACCTGGTAAACATATTCTGGACTTTTCATTCGTCCTTCAATTTTTAATGAATGAATACCTGAGTCCGCCAGACTGGGTATGTGATCAATCAGTCGCAAATCTCGGGGACTGAATAAATGCTCACCCTGAGTTGGCTTTGAAATATCTGAATACTCTTTTCGGCAAGGTTGTGCGCAAGTGCCGCGATTGCCAGAACGACTTCCCAGAGCAATGCTCCAGTAACAACGTCCGGAGATCGAGTAACACATGGCTCCATGGACAAACATCTCGAATTCGAGCTCAGGATAAGCCACAACTATTTTTTCGATTTCTTCAAAGCTAAGCTCACGCGGCAAAATAACTCTGGAAATTCCCAGTTCTTTCAGTTCTGCTAAAGCACCATTGCCAAACCATGCGGCTTGGGTGCTAAGATGAAGGGGTATTTGACTTTTCTGTCGCTGAAGCTCTCTGGCTACTCCGATATCTTGAACTATAAGAGCATCGGGCTGCAAACTTTTATAAAATTCAATTGTTTCAGCAAGAATTTTCCATTCTTTTTCAAATACAATTGTGTTAAGCGTTACATAAAGCTTTTTACCAAGAGAAACGGTAACCCTTCGGGCCCATCTCATTGCCATCTCGTCAAAGTTAGCTGCAAATGCCCGAGCACCAAATCTTTTACCTGAAATATATAAAGCATCAGCTCCTGCCAGGCATGCGGCTTTAAGACTGGCAGGGTTCCCTGCCGGTGCTAACAGCTCAGGTTTTGAAAACTTTTCAGCCATCTGCTTTTCCAAGCAGCCAGTCCATTGCCATTAAATAGACATCTGCACCGAAACCGGAAATCAAGCCTGCACAAACCGGGCTAATCAAAGAAGTTCGACGAAACTCTTCTCTGGCAAAAATATTTGATATATGAACCTCGACAACCAGGGCTTCAATGGCCGCCACACAATCTCTCAAGGCAACGCTTGTATGACCATAGCCACCGGGATTTAAAACAACCGAATCACCGGCTGGAATTTTTTGCAGATAATCTATAAGTTCCCCCTCATGATTACTTTGCATAAACCCAATTTCAACGCCATTACAAAAGGCCAGGTCTTCTACTCGCTGCCTTATTTCCTTCAGGGTTGTTCTACCATAAATTCCAGTTTCGCGTTTACCGAGCAAATTAAGATTCGGCCCATTCACAATATGAATCATTTATTTAACCTCTTTCTTTTGTAAACATCACTTCCAGAACAATTGCAGCCGTTTTCATAAAACCAATCAGTTCTCCGGCTGTTTTTACTTTAAAAAGCCTCTTGAAAAAACGATGATTCACCGCCCAGAACCAATAAAAAACCTTTTTTAATGTCTTGATTTTCCAATTCCTGATATCAATAACTGCCATTCTGTCTGCTAATTTAAGCATATCGGGCAAATCGTTCATTTCAACAGATTTATCGGTTAAAGCAAATCCAACGGGCATTCTTTTTTCACGAAGCAGCCTGCAACATGAAAGACATTCTGAATTGCTGCTGAAAATTCCCGGCTTGTAAAACCAAACCTGAGCTAGAGGATACCCGGCACAATCGCTTTTAAAACTTGAGTAAAGAGGCTCATTAAAAGAAGCGGCAAAAGTACATTCACAACTTAACATCAAAGAACGCAACTCGTGCATATGCTCAGGCGTGATGCCAGAGGGTCTAAAATGAAATTCTTTATAACCGCTTTGCCTCAACCACTTTGCCAAAGAAACAAACCAGGCGGAACCCGGGTATTTTTCAAGCTTGTTGCCGTATTCAAAAAGCCCAAGCCAGGGCTGAAAGACTTCGATAGTCTTTTCTCTTATAATTTTCTCGGGCTCTGCATTGTAGTTGTATCTCTCTGCAAAAGCTTGTGCGGGCACAGGAATTTCAAGCTCGAGGTCTTTTTCCATGCTTTGCTGCAGCCCCTCGATTTTTTCGCCTCGCAGTGCTTTAAGCAAAATCGTCTGTCCCGTTCCGTAAATGTAGAAATCTGCTCCTGTGACAGCATGAGCATCTACTTCTCCGGATATTCCGATCCGGGCATTTTTAAAAATAGAACGAAACTTTTTAACCAATTCATGGGCATTGGCAGAACTATGCGCCGAAGTAAGTCTTAAAATTACCGTCTTTATCTGTTCAAATATTATGTTTCCCAAACAATCTTCGACCTGCATTGACTCCTGCAAATCAATTACCGAGATTCGCTCGGGAGCCATAGCCTGCAAACAATAGAGGCCCAGGGGTGCGAAATGAATCTTGCTGCGGACAACAATCCCGCTACCAATATTTTGTGGTGCGACACTATTAACCAGAAGTATTTCTTTGTTTTCTGTAGTCATTCTAAAACCGATTTTATCATAAAGTCAGAAATTATCCATTTAGTAATATTAGCGAGTTTCAAGACATTTTTGTATTTTTTGTTATGTACTAAATTTGAGCATATCAAAGATTGCTTCGTCTTTCTGTCAAATATAGAATTTAAACCACTGAGGCCACCGAGGGCACAGAGTTGATTTTTTAATCTTTTTCAGCCAGGATTTGTCCTGTGGACAAATAGCCGGCGGTTTCACCGCCCGGCTTTTCCTTCTTCAGCAAGCCTTCAGAAAAACACGAGTGCTTTTCTGAAGGCTTGCTGAAGAAGGAAAGAATGGCTGAAAAAGATTCTCTGTGTTCTCTGTGCGCTCTGTGGTTATTTTCTTTGTGGCTTTGCGACTTGGTGTGAGGAATTTTATTTTCTGAAACCAACTGATAGTCGCTGACCGAGAATTGCTAAATTATTATCATAAAGTTGCTTTATTAGCGCACAAAGTTTATATTGTTGAAGCAATTTACAGAGTTTTTATACAATAGTACAAAATGAAAAAGTTAACTATTTCACCGATATTTTCAAGTCTGCGTCCAAAACAATGGACAAAAAATTTAATTTTATTTGCCGGACTTCTTTTTTCAGAACAAAGGCTTCTTTTCAATTTAGACGCATGGTTATATGGCTTTGCCGGTTTTTTTATATTTTGCGGATTATCAGGCAGCGTTTACATTATGAATGATATAACCGATATACGCAAAGATCGGTTGCACCCGCAAAAATGCAACCGTCCGATTGCCTCCGGAGAACTCCCGCTGACCGAAGCAAAAGCTGTTTTAATTATTGTTCTAATCTTTAGTCTAGTTGCTGCCTGGAATTTATCGGAACTGTTTTTTACCACTGCTCTGGCCTATTTCATGCTTAATCTCGCTTACAGCTTCAAACTAAAAAACCTTGTAATTTTAGATGTAATGAGTATTGCAATCGGTTTTGTCTTTAGAGCTATTGCCGGAGTAGGGCTATTAAAGCCTATAGACTCACAAATATATATTTCCCACTGGCTTATTTTATCGACGCTGATGTTGTCGATGTTTCTCGGGCTTGCAAAAAGAAGACAGGAAATTGCATCGTTAAGCGAAAATGCAAACCAGCACAGAAAAATTCTTTCAGATTATTCACCGGCTTACATCGATCAGATGACTTCGATACTTGCAGCTACTGCAATAATAACCTATTCATTCTACACAGTAAGTCCCGAAACCATTCAAAAATTTGGCACCGATCTACTTATACTCTCTGTTCCCATGGTTATTTATGGTATTTTGCGTTATTTGTATTTAATTCACATCAAAAATCTAGGCGACAATCCTGCAGATGTTTTATTACAGGATTTTCCGCTGCAATTGAACCTACTAATCTGGATAATGGTTATTATTGCCGTGATTCACCTGCCCGGAACAGGTTTAATTTAGCTCAAAACGATGAGTTATAGCCAGTAGAGTTTAAAATCTAACTCCTTAACTGCGATAATTTATCAGTTGATTCCCATTGCAGTTCTGACTTCGATTTCATCGAAACTGCCCCGAATCTCGGCGACTTCGGGAACAGGTTTGAACTTTTTATCAAAAAAATCTCTCGAACTATGCCCCGAAACTTTTACCGAAGCAAATTCATTTTTTATTAATGGTTTATTTGCCATTTCTGCCACTATCTCAATATTATAGTTCCGAGTAACATTGAGACTGTTGGAAAGCTGTATGTCTAGATTAAAGTCGCTTTCGGGCAGATTTAGCATTTTAACTCGAGCAAAACCAACGGCTTTAACCATTCCATTGTGGCGAACTTTAAGCTTTAGATTTACCGGCAGGGTTGGTCCCTTTTCCATAGGTTTTACTTTGAGTTCCAAAAAGTCAGGCTGTAAATTACAGCCGGTAATTTTAAAAGGAAAAGTCTTAACTTCAGGGGCGAAACCATTTGCAATCATAAAAAAAAGAAACGTTGCTATCAGAAATATACTTAGCCGTTTCATACAATGCCCCCTTTTATCGTCTTCTACTATATATATCGACAAAACCGGGGCAAAACTTTAGTATTTTCTCCTAATTATTTTTGGCGGCAGCTACGAACCCCTTGAAAAGTTGGGCGCTAAATCTGTCGGTTTCACTGGTTTCTTCAGGATGCCATTGCACACCAAGCATGAAATGATCGCCCGAAAATTCCATCGCCTCAATAATGCCATCTGAACTCTGTGCTGATACTTTAAAACCATCAGGAACATCTTTAACCGACTGATGATGAAACGAGTTAGTAAAAATTTCAGAATTTTGCATTATTTCAGCAAGTCTGGTAGATGACTCGATTTTAATTTTATGAGTGGTAGCCCATCTTGGAGCTCTTTGTGAATGCTGCAATTTTTGGATATTCTTGATATCTTGATGAATTTTACCTCCAAGAGCTATGGTCATAACCTGAATTCCCCGGCAAATACCAAGAACAGGCAACTTTCGCCCGGTAAATTTTCTGTTAAAAACCGCCCTGGTTAATGCTAACTCAAACTCATCTCTAAAAGGGTTCACCAGATCAATATCCGGGTGCGGATCTTCATTTTGAAATCTCGGGTCGACATCTTCTCCCCCGGCTAGAATCACGGCATCGACCATATTCAAATACTGCTCTAAAATGTGATCATAACTTTCAGGAAAGTCGAGATTATTTTCACCAGCCAGCCTATTATTAAAATTGGGGTCTATGGTTGGTAACAATACAGGCAGGCCGTCAGCCATAAAAACACTGCGGTAATACTTGCGCGAAACATAGGTTCTTATTCGCATCTGACTGTCTCTTACCGAAGAGTCTGAATATGCGATGCCAATTACCGGTCTTTTTTTCATCAATAAAACTCCAAAAGTTAAAAATTGCCCTTACGTGATGGATCAAAAATATCTCTTAACTCATCGCCAAGAATGTTGAGAATAATCACCAGAAATGCTATGCAAAGACCGGGATAAACAACCAGCATGGGCTGGCGCATCATATAATCTTTTGCCGAGGCTACCATTCCTCCCCACGTTGGCAAAGAAGGGTCGACCCCAAGTCCGAGAAAGCTCAAGCTGGCCTCTGCAAGCACTGCCGTTGCCATTCCCATGGTAAAAATAACAGTAATCAAGGGCAGACAATTCGGAAGAATATGAGTAAGAATTATTCGACAGTGGCTGGCACCAAGGGTTCTGGCCGCCACAACAAATTCAGCCGACCTGAGCTCAAGGGTGGCAGATCTTATTATTCTGGCCATTTCTGCCCAGCCAACAATTGCAAGAGCAAGAATTACCGTGCCAATACCATTGCCCAGAACCATTGAAACTGCTATTGCCAGAAGCAAACTCGGAAAAGCGAGAAACATATCGACAACTCTCATCAAGGCCCAGTCAAGCCAACCACCAAAGTAGCCGGCCAGCATTCCTACTGCCAAACCGATAATCAAAGCCGAAAACCTGGCAGCAAAGCCTATACCCAATGAAAGCCTGGTGCCATAAACAATTCTCGAATACACACACTGGCCCAATTGATCGCAGCCGAGCGGGAAACCATCAGGGTTTTGGAGACGGCGCAATGGGTCGGTCTCCAGAGGGTCATTAGGCGCAATCCATGGAGCAAAGAGAGCGACAAGCATTATGGCCGAAAGCCCGGCTAAACTTATCCAACCCGCAAATGTCATTCTGCTTAAAATCTTTTTCATCTGTTTGCTTTTCCTGACATTTCATCACGAATTTTCGGGTTGATAAAGGCATACAAAAGATCGATAAGCAAATTCACCATTACAAAAATAAAAGCGCCAAAAAGCACGACTCCCTGAATTACAGGGTAATCACGTTTTAGAATCGCATCCATGGCGAACCGACCGATACCCGGAAGATCAAATATGGTTTCGACTATAACAGAGCCATTCAAATAGCTGGAAATATCGAGCCCAATTACCGTGATTACTGGAATCAAAGCATTAACCAGCCCATGGCGAAATAAGATTCTAAGAGGATTCAACCCCTTCGCCCGGGCAGTTCTTATAAAATCCTGATTCAGCACTTCAATCAGACTACTTCTGACAATTCTTGCAAGAAAAGCTGCCGATCTGATGCCTAGAGTAAAAGCAGGCAGTATAAAAGGCCATAGGCTATCGCCGGCGCGAAACCATGAGGTGGGAAACCACCTTAGTCTTACGGCAAAAACATATAAAAACACCAGCCCGGAAAGAAAAACCGGAATGCTTATTCCCGCAACCGAGAAAAAAGTACATAGCCGATCGATCCAGCCACCATTGGTAATGGCTCCGATTATTCCCGTGATAACCCCGATAACTACGGCAAAAATCATGGCGATCAAAGCCAGCTTAATTGTATATGGCAACTTTTCTTTAATAGACTCAATTACCGGTTTACCTGAGACTACCGACTCGCCAAGATCGCCAGAACACACTCTACCTGCATAGTTAAAAAATCTTGTATGAACAGGTTCATCAAGACCCATTTTTTCGGCAATGCGCTCTACAGCTTGCTGATCTGCTCTTGGCCCGGCAAGTGTAAGTGCCGGATTACCGGGAATAAGAAACAGCACAGCAAAAGCCACCAGTAAAATGCCAAATAAAACGGGCAGAGTTCCTATTATTCTACGAAAAGTATATTCGAGCATTGTTTGCCTGTAGGTTATTTCTAAAACCTGACCGGGTGATCTGCAAAGAAATGCTTTTCAGACCACCCAGATCATTTTTGTATGCAGATTGTTTTATCAGTGTTTTACGCTTAGAGTCAAGGCCTTATCGCAGAAAAACAAAGGGCTGAAATCAATGTTTTTTACGTCTCTGCTGGTCAGATAGCTTTCGCTCTGATGCCAGAGATACAGCCAGGGAGCTTGTTCATAAATTTTTGAGTTAATTCTTGAATAAGCCTCTGCTCTAATATCCGGATCTTGAATTTTTACCGCTTCTTCAATCATTTTATCAATTTCTGAATTTTTAAATCTTGCGCGATTTCCGCCCGAAGCCCAGTTGTTGGAATGAAACAAGGGATAGAGGAAGTTTTCGCCATCGGGATAATCGCCATACCAGCTCAAATAGAATGCGGGAGCCTCGCCCTTGTTAATAGAGTCTTTCAAGGCACTCCATTCCATGGGAACAAGTTTTACTTCAACGCCATGCTTGTTTAATTCGCCTTGAATAAGTCTGGTTATTTCAAATGCAGCCTGGGCTGATTTTTGATAAAGCTTGAACCTCAATGGGTTATTTTTATCATAGCCGGCTTCTTTTAATAGTCGCAGACCTTTTTCGGGATTGTATCCATATCCATTGGCTTTTTCATCATAACCGAGAATCCCCGGAGGAATACTACCCTTAGCCGAAACTGCACGCCCCTTGAATACGGCTTTAATTATTTTATCGCGATCAATAAGCATATTAAGAGCTTTTCTTACCCTGACATCAGTAAAGGGTGCTTTCTGGTTATTGAAACCAACATAATAAACATTCATCGCAGGTATATTTTTAATTCTTGCCGAATAATGTGCATCTTCATTAAAGCGATTATAGTTTGAGGGATAAAGCTGCAACAGATCAAGGTTGCCACTTTCAAATTCCATTTCGGCTTTCATGTTTTCAGGTATTATTCTAAGGTCATAAACTGCAAGTTTGGGCCTGACGCCAAAATAGTTGTTATTTGCTTTCAATCTAATATAACTGTCACGGACTCTTTGAATAATTTTAAAAGGCCCGGTGCCGGCAGGTTTTTCAAAAAAGGTTGTGTCGCTTATTTTCTCGGCACTTTCATTGGGAAGAATATAGCAAGCAGGCATGGTCAGCAAACTCATGAAAGGAGCAAAAGCCGATTTTAGTTTTATCGACACTTTGTATTTGTCCAGCTGAGTAATTCCAGCAACTTTGTCACTTTCTCCGCTCATTCGATCTTTGGCTCCAAGAACTTTCCCGAGAACCCAGGTCCGCGGCGATGCTACTTCAGGATCAAGCACACGATCAAGAGAATAAACCACATCTGCGGCTGTCAGTTTTTGTCCGTTATGAAAATAAATGTCGGGTCGCAAAGTAAAGATATACTCTTTACCGTCTGAACTAACTGTCCATGATTTGGCAATAGCTCCAACCAGCTTCATTTTATGATCGTATCTAACAAGCCCGTCAAAAATTTTGGCCTGCACCGAAGCTTCATTTACATCTACACCACGTGCAGGGTCTAAATTTGAAGGCTCACTCGAAAGATAACCGGAAAAAATGCCCTTTGACCTGGTGGTGTTTGTTTGCGCAGGGCCGTTAAGAATCAGGTTAGCCCCTACTGCGGCTACTCCGACAATTATCATCGTTAAGAGAATTCGTTTCATCTTGCCACCTTATTTCTATCAATTTTTTCTTTAATACTAATCGGCAATCATTCAACGATATCTTAATTCGGCGCGAACACTGTCGCCTTCGACTGTTAAAAGAGCCACCGAAGGAGGCATTCCGCCGCGTGGCATAGAAGGACTGCCGGGATTTACTACCAACAGATTTTCCTGCTGATTAATTACAGCTAAATGTGTATGGCCATATAAAAGAACTCTGGTGTTATCGACCATAGCAGATCGAGCATGCCCAACCCTGTGGGCCACAGTAAGAATTCCACAGCCTATTTCAATATTTCGATGTTGCGGAAGGTCATTCAGCTGAAAGTCGCAGTTTCCTTTGACCGCGTAAAATGGCGCAAGATTGGAAAATTCGTTATAAGCCGCTCTTGACTCGATGTCTCCTGCATGAATTATCATATCAACTTTATTGAATGCTGCTTTTATCCAGTCAGGAATAGTAACCTTAGAGGGATTCCCGTAATGTGTATCTGAAATTAATCCTATTTTCATTATTCTATACTTGCCCTGTTTACATTTTTGAATATAATACCTTAGTATAGTTGCTAATTTACTAAGATTTTTTGGGAGATTAAACCATTATGAACGAAAACATTGAACAGAATCAAGAAGTTAAACAATCAGCAGAAGGCCAGCCACAAGAACAATCTCAAGCGAACAGCGTTGAAGAACAGCAGCCTGATTCCGCGTCAGCTTTTCATCTTGAAGGAATTCTAGGCAAAAGACTCGTTGCGACCTTTATAGATTTTATTCTGGTTGGCGTCGCCGCAATGATTATTACTTTTCCGGCATATTTTGTTCTTCCCTCATCACCGGTAAATCTCGGTGCTCTTGCAAGCGCGATAGTATGGGGGCTGGCAGCAGCAGCAATTCTGTTAAAAGACACTCCGTTCCAGGCAGGACCATTCGATGGACAAACTCCGGGAAAAAAAGCAATGGGAATAAGAGTTACCGACATGAACAAAAAACCCATTACCTCGCAGCAATCAATCAAACGAAATCTTATACCAGCATCTGGTTATGTGCTTGCAGCAATTTCTTCGTTATTAAATGTAATAAGAATCCCTATAATTTCCGGAATGATGGGCTTCTTTATAATATTACCGCTTATGGGTATCAGCTTTCTTGCTATTTTATTTGAAGTTTACAAAATTTATTCAGGACCACAAAACCGCAGATGGGGAGATACATTAGCCGGAACAATTGTCGCCCTGGACTAAAAGCCAGTACCTTATAATTTTTTATAAAATGCGTTATATTGGTAGCGATTATGAATCGCAATCACGCAATACTATTATTTATAGCAATCATTACTATTCCTTTGATATCTCTTTTCATCCCTGACAGCGAGCCGGGAAGTTTCTCCTCGCTTCAGGGTGTAACTTTATCAAATTTCAAAGGGCAGAAATTCAAACTCTCAGGAATTTTTTCCGACAAGCCTGTAATGCTGGTTTTCTGGTCTATCACCTGTGCAAGCTGTATTCAAGAAATTCCTTTGGTCAGCAAAATCCATAAAGAACTTTCCGACAAGCTTACAGTTATAGGAATACACCCGCCCGGTTACCCGCAACAGAAGCTTCAGATTTTTCTAAAGCGATACAAGCCCGGAATACCTTATCTGGTAGCAGTTGACGAAAACAGCACTTTATTGCAAAAATATGGCGTTACTGTTCTACCAAGAATTATACTTATAAACCGTCAGGGAAAAAAACTTTACGATCATCTTGGCTATGAGCCCGGACAAGAAAAGGAAATAAAAAATGCAATATTGTCGAAACTCTAGATTCATATTATTTTTTGCTCTTATTTTATTTGCAACCTCAACTGCCAACGCGCAATTCGATGCACTTTTAAAGCCAGGCAGCAAAGCGCCGGTCAACAGTCTGAAAGCTACTGATGATCAATCTTATCAGTTTCCTGTTCCCGGCCAATGGAACATGATCTTTTATTGGTCGATGTTCTGTCATTCCTGCCTCGACGAAATTCCAGCACTACAAAAATATCTTACCGATAAAAGTTCGGTTAAACCCTTTTTTGTGGCTCTTGACACAAAAAAGATGAAAACCGCAATAAAAAACTACTGTAAAAAAAGAGATATCAAGCACCCCATTCTTCTCGAAGAGATTGCCTCACAAACCTACCGCACGGCAGATCAATGGGGAGTTATGGTAACTCCAAGCGTTTTTGTAGTTTCACCAGACGGCATAATAAAATACTCCCATGCCGGGCCCATGGACCTCGATAATTTTTTTAAAGAATTTGCCCGGATGCAAAAAGAAGCCTCGGGCAGCCAAACCCTGCCCTCAAACTCTAAAGAAGAATGACCAATAAACATAACAACGAACGCGAGCATGACGTGATACTGGTTTCAAAAACCGGTATTGTTGGCTTTATTATTTTTGCACTTGGCATGACCTTTTTTTTAATGTTTCTTTTTACCTGGCTGGATTTTGACTCTCTGCTTGGCCGCAAAAATCTGGCAATAAAAGTGGGCTCGACCAATATAAGTTTGAGCGATTTCAAAAAAATAAAAGAAATTTCGGGCAAAAGAGTTAAGAACTTAAGCGACCAATCTTTTGCCGAAGAACTGTTTGAAACTTTATTACTGGCAGAAGATGCGCGAAGAAAAAATCTTGATTCCAACCCTGAATTCAAGAAAAAAATTCAAAAATTTGATCGAGCCTTAAAAAATTCAGAAGACAGCGAAAAAATTGCAAAATCAATTTTTCTGCTAGAAGAACTTGCACGAGCGGCAATAAAAAATATAGTTAAAAACGAAATTACCCGCTCAAAACCTGAGTCACAACAAAAAGCCCAAACTCCCAAAAAAATAAAGCTGCACTTACGCACTATTAAGGTTAATACAGCCTCTGAAGCCGAACAGGTTAAACAGGCTGTAGTATCTGGAACGGATTTTTCCTTAATAAACGCAAGCTACAGCACTTCTCTTTATAAGTCGGTTGGCGGAGATCTTGGCTGGAAAACGAAATCAGATCTTCCAGCCGGAGTTTTCGAAAAACTGTTAAAGCAAAAAAATAATAAGCTTACTCTTGGCTTCACTGACAACAATGGTTTTCATTTCTACCAGGTTCTAAGTAAACACGAAACATCTCCTGAAGGCGAACCTGATAAATCAAAACCTTCTATAAATAAGAACCGAATTATCTATAAGCATCTTGCCACACTTAAATCAGAAATAAACTACTGGATAAATCCATCGCTTTTAGCAAAACGTGGTATAAGTGCTGAAAAATCAAAAGATGCAACCAAATAACAAGGAGCTTTAAGGTTATGAGCAAAGCAAAAAGAAAACATTACCTGATCTTACCTTCTTATCAGCTAAAACTCGTAGGATTTATGAGCCTGATTGTCTTTTTAGGCTCGATATTACATGGATTTTTTCTTTACCGCATAACCAGCAAAAATATTCAGGAAGGTTTTTTGTCTGCTCATAACCGCTTGAGATCAACCTGGGAAATTTTAAAGCCTGCAATTATTGTTACTAATGGATTAAGCTTTTTACTGATTTCTATTTTTATTCTGATTATTGCCATCTTTATTTCACACAAAATTATCGGCCCGATTTTTAAAATTGCCGGACACATTAAAAAACTTTCATCAGGAGCTTTAAACTTACCCGCACTAAGATTGAGAAAAGGTGATGAAGGCAGAATATTATGCGAATCAGTAAATGAGTTACAGGATAAATACAGGCAAAGATTTATACGCCTGAAGAAGCTTAAAGAGAGCATCGACCTGGACAGCCTTTCCAAAGAAGAAATTTCAAAAAATATTGATGAAATACTACATGAAATCGATACCGAAACCCACAAACATTAAAACAGTTATTCTGTTAGTCATTACTTTTTTGCTGCCTGCATTAAATCAATGCAATGCAGAGGTTTTTGTCGACCATCAAAGACTGGCTCAGGAAACCGGCTGTTTTAAATGTCATTACATGCCTCCCCGGAATAAACAAACAGAAATTGCCTCTGAAACGGTAGTAGATCCAAGACTGAAAGAAGGAGCCGGAAAGTGGTGTGTAAGCTGTCATGACATGGAAGCAAAAACATTGCACCCAACAGACGTAACTGCAGACCCAGATGCCGGTCTTCCGCTCGAAGAAAACAATCAGATGTCTTGTTTAACCTGCCATTCACCACATATCAGCTCGGTTGCTACAAGCCCCTGGGTTCCACCGGTTATCGAACAAAAAACCGAACAAGGCTATAAAACCTATCTGCTGACCAGCCCGAACGACCAGGGACAGCTCTGCCTCAAATGCCATCCTGAAGACAATTCTTTTTTAAGCAGAAGTATGCATAGTTCGGCTGCTTTTTCCCACAGAAATTATGCCGGATCTGAGTCCTGCAAAAAATGCCATGCAGACATTTACCAGCAATGGGAAATTACTCCCCATGCAAAAATGACCAGGCGCCTGGAACAAATAGAAGACCACGAACAAATTCCCATCGAAGAACTTGGCTTCAACCGCGAAAAAATTGTCTGGGTGCTTGGCTCACATTATGTTAACCGCTTTGTAGCCAAAGCAAGCGGCACCCTCGTAGTTTTACCCAAAATATGGGATATAAATGAAAAAGAGTGGCTTCCGGTTAAAGACTATGGCTGGAAACATCGCTACTGGCTCAAGCAATGTGCCGGTTGCCACACAACAGGCTTCAGCACAGAAAACGACGAATTTATAGAACCCGGAGTCGGTTGCGAAAGCTGCCATGGCCCCGGTATAAACCATATCAGAACCGGCTCCAAAGAGTATATCGTTGCTCCTAAAAGGCTTTCTGAAAAGAGGCGCGAGATGATCTGTGAATCATGCCACACATCAGGCCTCGATAACTCGGGTGAATATCATTTTCCTGCCGGCTACAAGCCTGGCGAAGATCTGACTAAATATTTTTCCGGGCTCACTCCCAAACCCGGTCAAAGTCCCAAAAACTTTCATGGCGACGAAACCTACGAAGACCGCCGAAGACAATGGGATTTTTTAAAATCCAGGTTCTTACTGGCCAAAGGGCTGACATGTGACTATTGTCAGAACTTTCGTAATGTCGAAACAAAAAGTAATTCCGACTATTTGACTCCTGATGAATACTGTCTGACCTGCCATACCGACAAAACTGACCATCCCGAGCAATCCCCGGGCAACAACTGCACAGTTTGCCATCAGCCGTCATTAAATGCCTCCGGCACCATGACTATTCACGACCACAAATTTTACTTCAAACCCAACCAATAACCAATTCCTTTTATTTCTTTTCGAAAATCGGGGTCGGAATCGATATCGGATATCGCTTTCAGATTTTGGGAATATTGGTTTCTTTGTTCGATAGAAAATTCTGATAGCAAATACCGACAGCGAAGCATGAATAATACTCGTCATGCCTGTGTAGACAGGCATCCAGGGTTGCAGCAATAAATTACCGTTTGCCTTCATAGCCTGAACAAGCTCACAATTTTTATTTACTTTTTAGCAATAACGACGATCATTCTGGATACCTGATCCGGTTTTACCGGTCAGGTATGACGAATCCCTCAACTCTTCTTAGTGACTTTGCGCCTTTGTGTGATAATAGTAATTATCCATTTAGTAATATTAGCGAGTTTCAAGACATTTTTGTATTTTTTGTTATGTACTAAATTTGAGCATATCAAAGATTGCTTCGCTTCGACTCCGCTCAGCACAAGCGCTTCGCTCGCAATGACAGCCACAAATTGTCATTGCGAGGAGTTCTGCGTAGCTTTATGCGAAGCAGAACGACGAAGCAATCTAAATGACTTGGAACGGTTTCTACAAACAAATGGATAATTACTGTGTGTGATAATTTCGTGTTGTACGATTTTTCAACCTGTGATAAAATATTTAACATTATGCAGATTGTGCTGGCTGCTACCATTATTTGTTACGCTCTGGCAACTTTTTTCAGGGTAAGAGAGAAAGTTGTCGGCAGTCGCATGAAAAATCATTCAAAAATTTCTTTCATCATTGGCTTGATTTTAAATGTAATACTATTCTATCTAACTGTTTCCTCAGAAAATGGGAACTCCCAACTGGAAACCGCCAGCCTGCTTGAAGCAGCTTCCCTGACTCTGGCAGCATGTACCCTTTTTGTTGAGCTGGGGCTCAAAGAAAATTATCTGAGCATATTCTCGCTACCGGTCTGCATTACCATTCTTGTTTTGTCATTATTGGTTTCAGGTTCAATCGAAGGCGCACAATTTTCTCAAACCTGGTTCATTGCCCACCTCATAAGCTCTATCGCGGGTGAATGCTTCTTTTTGATCGCTGCCATATCTTCGGCTTCATATCTTTTTGTAGTACGTAGACTTAAAAAGAAAAACCGCCTTAAAGCCGTTTTTCTTTTTCCGCCACTTAGCCGCCTGGATAACCTTACCTACCGACTTATCGTTGCCGGAACCATAACTTTCGCCCTCGGACTGTTACTCGGATTATACGGCAATTATGAGCACTTCTATGCATTTAAACCTGCTTTCAAACATTATTATTCAATAATTGTTCTAATTTATTATCTGATTTTGTGCCTGTTCAAATACAAACTAAAACTTACCGGACCACGACTTGCAAATGCTGCTTTGATTGGTTTCATACTCTCAATTGGTCTGATTTTAATTCCTGATAACAGCCTGCACTGGAAACCCGTCTCGATTCCGACCATCAATCAGACAGGAGTTTCAAAATGAAACCACTGCCATTATTTTTTAACCTCGAGGGCAAACAGATTCTTATTATAGGCGGTGGTAGAATAGCGCTCAGAAAAGCACGCAAATTCAAACAAGCCGGTGCTCAAATAACAGTAATTGCCCCCCGGATAATTCAAGACCTTATAACCATCGCCGAAAAGACTTATCAGCGGCCGGCTAACGAACAAGATATCAAGACTGAGTTTCAAATGATATTGATTGCAACCGATAACAAAGCATTAAACGATAGCCTTGCTCACAGATGTAAAAGTAAGAATATTTTATATAGCCGCTGCGACGATTTTAGCCAAAGCGATTTTTTCACCTGCACAGATTTAGATTTTGATTCGATAACGATTTCCATTTTTTCCGGCGGCGTTCCCGAAACCTCAAAATTTTTGCGACACAAAATAGAGAAGCTGGTTGGCGAAGAGCTTGTTCAGCTAAACAACATCCTTTCTTCACTGCGACCAGATATAAAAGCACGATTTCCACTTGAAGAAGAACGTAAAGATTTTTACGCCGACTGCCTTAGTCAGAAAACACTGCAACGTATCAAAGAGATAGGCCCGGAAAAGTTGAAAAAGGAGCTGGAATCATGCCTTTAATCTTATTCGGGCTGAATCATAAAACCGCACCCATTACGGTGCGAGAAAAAATCGCCAGACTTTGTGGCACAAAGCTCGAAAAAGTTGACGGCGCAAACCTCGAAGCCGTTCCAGTTTTTACCTGCAATAGAGCAGAATTTTATTTTTCAGGCTCACCAGTTCAGGCCAAAGAATGCCTCAAAAATTACCTGAGCAATGCAGACCTTAGCTTAAACCATCTTGCTGAGCATCTTTACGAGCTTTACGACGAATGCGTCATCAGACATCTTTTTTCTGTTGCCTCCGGGCTCGATTCGATGATTCTGGGCGAAAATCAAATTCTTCACCAAATAAAAGAATCTTATACATACTCATGTGAATGCAGCTATACCGGCAAACATATGCACAGCTTGTTTCAAAAAGCTCTGGAAGTCGGCAAAAAAGTCCGCACCGAAACCGGCATAAGCGAAAACCGCCTTTCTATTGCATCAACTGCCGTCGAGCTTGCCGGCAGTATTTTCGGCGAATTAAAAAAATCTACAGCTCTGATTATCGGAGCGGGCGAAATGGCAAATCTTGTTGCAGTCCACCTCATAGAGAACAATGTCAAAGAACTCGTTTTTGTAAACCGCACTCTTGAAACCGCTCAAAAACTGGCCGACAAATTTTCCGGTAAAGCGGCGGCATTCAGCGAGCTTGAAAGCCAGATAAGCGTTTCCGATATTGTTATTTCATCTACGGCAGCACCACACACCGTTATTAAGAAAGATCTCATGGAAAAAGTAATGCCTCAGCGAGCCGGCCGACCTATGTTTATAATCGATATTGCTGTTCCACGAGATGTTGAGCCTGATTGCGAAAACCTGACAAATTTATATTTATACGACATAGATGACCTGCAAAATGTAGTCGATGAAAATCTTTCGCAAAGGAAAATCGAAGCAGAAAAAGCAGAAGCTATAATTAAATACGAAGCCTCATCATTTAAAACTGAGCTTCAGGCTTTTACGGTAGTTCCAATAATCAAGGCCCTCAGAGAAAAGGCCGAGATTCAAAGATCAGATGAATTTGATCGCATGGTTAAACAAAATCCGCAATTTACTTCCGAACAACTCAAGATTCTTGAGCAACACACAATAAACCTTATGAACAAGTGGCTACACCAGCAGATCGTAGGCCTTAAAAAGCAGGGCTCGGCAGATATAGAACAACTCAAACTTATTACTGAAGTTCTAGGTCTTCCCGAGACCTGTATTCCAAACTCACCTGTAAGAAGTTTACCCGACATAAAAAAGGAAAGCGCATGAAATTACGAGTAGGAACCCGCGGCAGCAAACTTGCCCTTCATCAGACGAGACAAACAATTGAACTCATAAAAAAAGCAAAACCAGACCTCGAAGTCGAAGAAGTCATAATTAAAACACTTGGTGATAAAGTCCAGGATCTTCCGCTATTTAAAGTTGGTGGGCAAGGATTGTTTATTAAAGCAATCGAAAACGCCCTTCTCGAAAACGAAATAGACCTGGCGGTTCACAGTCTCAAAGACGTGCCGCACGAAATGAGTGAAGGGCTGGAGCTGGCCGCCTTTGGTCTGCCCCGGGACCCCCGTGATTGTTTATTATCTTTTAAATATGATTCACTGCAGAAGCTTCCTTCGGGCTCATTGGTCGGAACATCAAGTCTAAGACGACGATCTCTGCTTGCCAAATTAAGACCTGATCTAAAATTCTCTGATTATAGAGGGAATCTCGATACCAGATTGCGCAAGCTCGAAGAAGGACAGGTTGATGCGGTTATTCTTGCTGCTGCAGGTCTGGCAAGATATAACCAGCAAGACAAAGTTACCCAGTATTTTGAAACTGATACAATTGTTCCGCCTGCCGGACAGGGAATTATCGCAGTTCAATGCCGCCAGGCTGATCTCGAACAATACAAGCCTTTATTCAAAGAGTTTTCCTGCAAAAAAAGCACGCTCAGAGCAATTTGCGAAAGAGCTTTTTTGAAAAAAATCCAGGGCGGCTGCCAAACTCCAATGGCCATACACGCCAAAATCGAAGAAAATCAAATAGTGGCTACTTCTTTTATTGGCAGCCCGGATGGTTCAAAAACAATTTTTCGAACTGACAGTGGCCCCTTGAATGAACCCGAAGAACTTGGCATAAAAGCTGCTGATGCAATTATTGCAGCCGGCGGACTCAAGCTGCTTAACAAATCCGGAGAGACTGAAAAATCATGAATAATAAAGGAAAAGTTTTCTTAATCGGTGCCGGCCCCGGCGACCCGGGGTTGATGACGCTCAAGGGATTCGAACTGATCAAACAGGCAGATGTGCTTGTATATGACCAGCTTGGCACCGCTCCCTTCATAAAAGAAAAAAAGAGCGCTTGCAAGCTTATAGATGTCGGAAAATACGCCGGCCACCATAAGGTTCCGCAGCATGAAATCAACCGGATATTAATAGAACAAGCACAAAAAGGAAATACGGTGGTAAGGCTTAAAGGCGGTGATCCTTTTGTTTTTGGCCGCGGAGGCGAAGAGCTTCAGGAACTCAAAAAAGCAGGCGTTGAATTTGAAGTGGTTCCCGGAATCACTTCCGCAATCTCTGCTCCTGCCTATGCAGGCATTCCGGTTACCCATCGCGACTTCACCTCGACTTTCGCTGTTATTACCGGACATGAAGCCGACAAAGAAAACTCGGCTATCGACTGGCAGGCGGTTTCTCGAATCGGCACCCTGGTATTTCTCATGGGTGTAAAAAAACTTCCTGAAATTGTTAAAAATCTTATAAAAAATGGCAGATCTGGTCAGACCCCGGTAGCAATGATTCAAAACGGCACCCAGCCAATTCAAAGAACTGTAACCGGAACTCTGAATTCAATTGTTGAAATTGCTCGCCAGAACAATATTAAAGCCCCTGCCATAACCATTGTCGGAGAAGTCGCGCAACTTAAATCCGAGCTTGAATGGTTTGAAAAACGCCCGCTCTTTGGCAAAAAAATTGTAGTCACCAGATCGCGGCATCAGGCAAGCAGCCTGCTTAAAGAGCTACAGAACCTTGGTGCCGAAGCCATCGAATTTCCTACAATTCGCATTGTCCAACATGGCTTGAGCGAAGAAATCAAAGCTTTTATAGACTTGATGAATGCAAACTATCTTGTTTTTACTTCTGTAAACGGCGTTAACGGCTTTATTGAAAGCTTGCTCGCTGCCGGCAAAGACCTCAGAGCGCTTCATGGAAAAAAAATCGTCTGCATCGGCCCGGCTACGGCCAAAGCTTTTCAGGATAAGGGAATTGTGCCGGATTTTGTTCCTGAAACTTACGTAGCTGAAGCCTTACTACCCTTTTTTGAAAACCAGCCCAAAGGAAAAGTGGTTTTCTTAAGAGCGCAGAAAGCCAGAGAAACTCTTCCTGAAGCTCTAAGAGAAGCAGGCTTCGCAGTAGATGTCATTCCCGTTTACCACACCGAGTACGATAATCCAGATACAGCCGGGGTAGCTGAGATGCTGCAAAACCAGCAGATAGATCTGGTAACCTTCACCAGTTCATCAACCGCAAGAGGTTTCTACGAAAACCTTAAAAATCATGTTTCAAACTTCTCGTTGGTCCCGGCTGCCGTTATCGGCCCTATAACCGAAGAAACGGCAAAAGAACTGGGCTTTACAATTAAATGCCGGGCTGAAGAATACACAATCCCCGGTCTGGCAACTGCAATGCTGCAACATTGTTCATCCACGTAAGTAAGCGCGCAATGTAAGGGCGAAGTAGGGGCGCAAAATTTTTCGCCCTTACATTGCGCCCCTACATCTGCAACAATTGAAAACAAAAAAAATTGGAATCGACG